>DASZTU010000147.1:0-3246 GCA_035547975.1 Devosiaceae bacterium
GCGTCGTCGTCTACCCCGGCACCATCGAGGCAGTGCATGCCGCCGCCGCCGAGGCCGCGCGCGCCGATATCGTCGTCAAGGCGAGCGGCGTCGGCTTTGCGGACGATGAGCTCATGGCGCGGCTGCTCGATGCGGCCCGGCCGGAAGCCCTGCGCGTCTTCTGGGATGTCGACGCGCCGGCCACCCTGGCCGAGCTTCACGCCAATCCCGGCCATCCGCTCCGCGCGGCTCTCGGCCGGCTCGATCTCGTGCTGACCTACGGCGGCGGCGATCCTGTCGTCGAGGCCTATAAGGCGCTGGGCGTTGCCCGGTGCGTGCCCATCTACAACGCGCTCGACCCCGAGACCCACCATCCGGTGCCCTCCAACCCGCGCTTTGCCGCGGCCCTCGGCTTTCTCGGAAACCGACTGCCGGATCGCGAGGCGAGGGTCGAGGAGTTCTTCCTCAACCCGGCGGCGAGGATGCCCGAGCGGCGCTTCCTCCTCGGCGGAGCCGGCTGGGCCGATAAGCCCCGCTCGCCCAATGTGAATTACATCGGCCATGTCGGCACCGCCGACCACAACGCCTTCAACTCGACCCCGCTGGCGGTGCTCAACATCTCCCGCGACAACATGGCCGAAAACGGCTTTTCCCCGCCGACCCGGGTGTTCGAAGCGGCAGGCGCGGCGGCCTGTCTCATCACCGATGAATGGGTGGGGATCGAGCTCTTCCTCTCGCCCGGAACGGAGGTCCTGGTCGCGCGGGACGGCCGCGACGTCGCTGAAATCGTCTCGGGCCTGACCCCCGAGCGCGCCCGGTCGATCGGCCAGGCGGCGCTCCGGCGTGTTCTGGCCGAGCACACCTATACGCACCGGGCGCGCGAAGCCGATGTTATCTTTCGCCAGTGCCTCTCCGCCGGCCGGGAGGCTGCCGAGTGAGCCGCCCCCTCGACATCGTCTTTATCGGCCTGACCCTCTCCTCATCGTGGGGCAACGGGCACGCGACCACCTACCGCGCCCTGCTTCGCGGTCTTGCGGAGCTGGGCCATCGCGTGCTGTTCCTCGAGCGCGACGTCGAGTGGTACCGCAGCCACCGCGACCTTCCGGACCCGGATTTCTGCGAACTCGCCTATTACGACGACCTGGCCGAGCTCGGGCCGCGTTTCGGGCGGCGCCTCGCCCATGCCGACGCCGTGATCGTCGGCTCCTATACCCCGGATGGGATCGCGGTCATCGAGGCAATTTCCCGTATCGAGCCGCGGCTCCTCTGCTTCTACGACATCGACACGCCCGTGACCCTTGCGGCGCTCACCGCCGGCCGGGAGGAATATCTCGCGCGGCGCCAGATCCCGCTCTTTGACGTCTATTTCTCCTTCACCGCCGGCCCAACCCTTCGCCGGCTGGAGGAGGTGTTCGGCGCCCGGCGCGCGGCGGCGCTCCACTGCGCGGTCGACGCCGAGTTCTACCGGCCGGCGGGGGAAGAGCCCGCCTGGGACCTCGGCTACCTCGGCACCTATAGCGCCGACCGGCAGCCGGCCCTCGAGCGCCTGCTGCTCGAGCCCGCCCGCCGCCTGCCCGATCGCCGGTTCGTCGTCGCGGGGCCGCAATATCCCGAAAACATCGATTGGCCGGCCAATGTCGAGCGTATCGACCACCTGCCGCCGGTCGAGCATCCCCGCTTCTATAACCGCCAGCGCTTCACCCTGAACATCACCCGCGCCGATATGGTCGCCGCCGGCTGGTCGCCCAGCGTGCGGCTGTTCGAGGCGGCTGCCTGCGCGACGGCGATCATCAGCGATGACTGGCCGGGCCTCGCGGAGCTCCTGCCGCCCGCCGAGGCGCTGCTCCTCGCGCGCACCGCCGACGACGTCATCGCGGCCCTCTCATCGACCGACGAGGTCGCGCGGCCGGCCATCGGAAACGCGGCGCGCGAGCGCATTCTTGCGGGCCACACGGGCACCGCGCGGGCCCGGCAGCTGGTGAGCGAACTGGCACGGGCAGCGGCGCGCCGGCGGCCCCCGGCCGCAACCGAAACAAGAGCGATCGAAGGAGCCGCCAGCAGATGAAAGCCGTGCTCGATTCCCGCCCGCCCAAGACCATCGTCGTTGCCGGCGGCGCCGGCTTTATCGGCTCGCACCTGTGCGATGCGCTGCTGGCGGCCGGCGACCGCGTGCTGTGCGTCGACAATTTCCTCTCGGGCCAGCGCGACAATGTCGCTCCCCTCGACAATCACCCGCGTTACCGGCTGATCGAACAGGACATCCGCGAGCCGCTCCAGCTTTCGGAGCGGGTGGACGAGATCTACAACCTCGCCTGCGCCGCCTCGCCGCCGCGCTACCAGGCCGACCCGGTCCACACGCTGATGACGAGCGTCGTGGGGACCGCCAACCTGCTCGCGCTGGCCGAGCGGGACGGCGCCAAATTCGTCCAGGCCTCGACCAGCGAGGTCTATGGCGATCCCGAGCAGCATCCGCAGCGCGAGGAATACTGGGGCAACGTCAACTGCACGGGCCCGCGCGCCTGCTACGACGAAGGCAAGCGCGCCGCCGAGACCCTGTGCTTCGATTTCCTTCGCGCCGGGCGCGTGGACGTCCGTGTCGCGCGCATCTTCAACACCTATGGTCCCCGCATGCGGGCGGACGACGGGCGGATCGTCTCCAACCTGATCGTCCAGGCGCTCTCGGGAATCCCGCTCACCATCTACGGCAGCGGCGAGCAGACGCGCTCCTTCTGCTACGTCGCCGATCTGGTGCACGGCCTCACGGCGCTGATGGCGATCGATGCCAACCCCGGCGGCCCGGTCAACCTCGGCAACCCGGGAGAGTTCACCATCAAGCAGCTGGCGGAGCTCGTCGTCGAACGGGTGGGGGATACCGCCGAGCTGGCCTATCTGCCGCTGCCCCAGGACGACCCGAGGCGCCGCCGCCCCGACATCACGCGGGCGAAAACGCTGCTGGGCTGGAGCCCCGACGTACCGCTTCGTGAGGGGCTCGAAGAAACGATCGCCTATTTCGCCCGCACGCTCGGCACGCCCCGGCGCCGCGTGCGGAACCGGCTCGAGCTCGGGCGAGGTGCGTGATGCGCGACGGCGCCGTACATGTGGGCATTGTTGGGGTGGGCAATTGTGCTTCGTCCCTGGTGCAGGGATTGACGTATTACCGGGACGCGTCGGGCAATGAGCCGATCGCGGGACTGATGCACGCCGATCTCGGGGGCTACCGGGTGGGCGACGTCGAGATCGTCTCGGCCTTCGACATCAATGCCGAAA
>DASZTU010000148.1:0-8292 GCA_035547975.1 Devosiaceae bacterium
CATGGTCATCGCGCTGACGGGCCTCGTCCTTGGCCTCCAGATGATGATGGCGGCCTTCTTGGCCTCGGTTCTCAACATTCCCCTCGCCGAAAACCGACTGGCCGATGCGCCGCCGCCCGAGGACGCCGCCGCCGGGCGCACCGGCGCCCGCTCGCCCACCAGCGCCTGATGCCCGACATCACCATGCTGCTCATTCTGGCCGGGGTGGGCCTGTGCGCCGGCTTCGTCGACGCGATCGCCGGTGGCGGCGGCATGATTTCGCTGCCGGCGCTGCTGTCGCTCGGGGTGCCGCCGATCAACGCCCTCGCCGTCAACAAGGCGCAGGGCGCCGTCGGTACGTGCATCGCCGCCGTGACCTACTGGCGACGGGGGCTGGTGGCGCTTCCCGCGCTCGGCACTGCGATCGTGACGACCTATTGCGGGAGCCTCGCCGGAGCGTTCCTCGTCCAGAGCGTCGACACCGCGCGCCTGGCCATCGCCGTGCCCGTCGCGCTCATCGCCATCGCGCTCTATTTTCTCTTCGCGCCAAAGCTCAGCGATGCCGATCGCCATGCACGGCTGCCCTTTTCGCTCTTCGTGCCCGTGATGGGCGCCGTGGTCGGCTTCTACGATGGCCTCTTCGGGCCCGGCACGGGATCGTTCCTGACCATGGGCTTCGTGACGCTGTTCGGGCTCGGGGTGCTGCGCGCCGCCGCGCACACGAAAGTCTTGAACCTCGTTTCCAACCTCGCGGCGCTGACGCTCTTCATTCCGACGGGGCACGTGCTCTGGCCCGAGGCGCTCGTCATGATGGCCGGCCAGACGGCGGGCGGCTACCTCGGCGCGCTCACCGGGATCCGGTTCGGGGCGCGGCTGATCCGGCCCCTCGTGGTCGCCGTCTCGATCATCCTCGCCCTGCGGCTGCTCGTTACGGGCCATTCCTGACTCAGGGGTGGCCTGGCAGGCGTCTACTGCGCCGCCTGGTGCTCGGGGACCTCCTGCGCCGGCAGGACGAGGCGAGCGAGAAGGCCGCCCATCCTGCCGGTCGAGAGCTCGAGGTCGCCGCCATGCGCTTTTGCGATCGAGGCCGTGATCGAGAGCCCGAGGCCGAAACCCCCGGCGCCGTTGCGGGCCGCGTCGCCCCGGACGAAGGGTTCGAGCATCTGGGCCCGCTTGTCCTCCGCTATGCCCGCCCCGTCATCCTCGACCTCGATGTAGATCCGGTCCCCCTCGGCGCGACCGCTGCGCACCACCGCCCGCGAGCCGTATTTCAGCGCGTTTTCGACGAGGTTCTCGACCGCCCTCACCAGCATGTCTGGACGGGCGCAGACGGAAAGATGCTCCTCGCCCTCGTAGCTGACCTGCTCGCCCACATCGGTGAAATTGTCGGCAACGGTGCGCAGCAGGGCAGGGAGGTCGACCGGAATGGCCCGCTCGCTGTCGAGCCCGTCCCGGATGTAGGTCAGGGCCGAGTTGACCATGCGATTCATGCGGTCGAGATCCTTGAGGATGTCGAGGCGCGTGCGCTCGTCCTCGATGAACTCGGCCCTGAGGCGCAGCCGCGTGATCGGCGTCCTGAGATCGTGCCCGATGGCCGAGAGCATGCGCGTCCGATCGGCAAGGAGGCCCCGGATGCGCTCGCCCATCCGGTTGAGGGCGCGCGCCAGCTGGGCGATTTCCTGCGGCCCGTTCTCGGGCAGGTGCTGCTGCTCGCCTTCGAGCGAGAATCCCTCAGCCGCCCGGGCAAAGCCGTTGAGCTGGCGCGAGAGCCCCCAGGCCGCCCAGAAGAGGATCAGCGGCAAGAAGACCAGGGCGAAAATGAAGAGGCTCCAGGCCGGCAGCAAGAGCCTTGCCGGCGGGTTGGGCAGGGGTAGCCGTGCCGAGACCACCGCCTTGTTGGGCAACCGCACCGAAACGATCCGCATGTCGGGGCCACCCGGCGGGCCGGCAACCGGGGTCTGTTCGACCGCAAAGCTTGGCCCGAGGTCGCGGGCGAGGAACCCCGCGGGCGCGCCGCTGTCGTCATCCGCCCCGCTCCACGAGGCGTCGGGCTTGTAGGTGAAATCGATCGCCGGCTGGGTGTTACGCACGATGCTGGCAATCGTCGGCCAGTCGTCCTCGGGCGACGCCGCCATCATGCGCACCGCCGAAATGAAGGTGCCCAACGCGGCGCGCAGCTGGTTCTCCTCCCGCCGCCCCTGGTCCGAAACGAAGAGCACGCCAAAATTCAGCGCCTGCGTGAGGACCACCGAGACGACGACCAATAGGAGGATCTGCCCGCCGATCCGATTGGGCAGGATCGCCATGAGCCAGCGCTTCATTCGCTGGTCACCTCGGGGGAAAAAAGATAGCCGCTCGAGCGGATGGTCTGCAGCAGCTCGGGATCCTTCGGGTCCCGTTCGAGCTTGCGCCGCAGCCGGCTGATCAGGATATCGACGCTGCGCTCGGACGGCGCCGCGTCGCGCCCCTGGGTGAGGTCGATGATCTGGTCGCGGCTGAGCGTCCGGCCGGGTCGCTCGCAGAAGACCAGCAGCACCTCGAACTCTGCGCCGGTCAGTTCGACGCGGGTGCCCTGCGGGTCGTAGAGCCGGCGCATCGCCCCATCCAGCACCCATCCGGCGAACCGGTAGGTGCGCTTGGGGGTCGTCGAGCCGACCCGGGCGTCGTCGCGCCGCCGGAGCACCGCCCGGATGCGGGCCAGGAGCTCCCGCGGCGAGAACGGCTTGCCGAGGTAGTCGTCGGCGCCCATTTCGAGCCCGACGATGCGCTCGACCTCGTCCGCCTGCGCCGTGAGGATGATGATGGGAATGTCCGACGTGGCGCGCAGGCGCCGGCAGATCGAGAGCCCATCCTCCCCAGGGAGCATGCGATCGAGCACGATGAGACTGATCCGCGTGTCGGCGAGGATGCGGTCCATGGCCCGGCCGTTCTCGGCGATCGAGGCCCGCATCTCATTCGCCTTGAGGTATTTGGCGACGAGCTGGCCGATGTCCTTGTCGTCCTCGACGATGAGGATATGGGGGGTGGTCATTGCGGTATTGTAGAGCCGTTTCCGAGCGAAGTGGACACCACTTCTGCCGTTCGAAGATGCGGCGAAACAAGGGGTTATCTCGCCTCTCCGCTGCGGCGAGAAACCGCAAGGGCCGCGCCGGCAGGCCCGCCACCCTGGTCCGATCGGCGGACCGGCTAGTTACCGCTGCAGTGCGGCAGAAGGGCGGCGGGACTGCCGTGCGCCGCCTCAAGCGTGGCCTTGAAGATATACATCGGCTGGACCGGGGGCTCCTGCACGGTCGGATTGACGAGCTTGGTCGTGTAGCAGCCGGCAAACTGCCTGTGGCTGCCGTTGGCCTCAAGCGCATCGATCGCGACCGGCAGCGTGTAGTAGACGCTGCCCGCCGCCCCATCACTCTGAGCCGGGCCGGTGACGACGCGCACGAAGACCGTGTCGCGATAGCCGTCCTCGAACCGCGCAAACGGCTGCGGCCCGCCGTCGGGACCGAAATAGGTATAGGCCCGGGCGTATTCGCGCCGGTTGATGGCGTTGTAGAACGACTTGACCAGCGAGGCGGCAGTGGACCGGTCGTCGAGATAAGCCGGTTGGGCGGCGAGAGCGGCCGAGGTCATAAGTAGCAGGGTCGAAACACCAACCACGCTTCTGACTTTCCCGACGGTGCGCGCAGTGTGCATTAGTTGGCCAACTCCTTTCGCACCGCCGAGGCGATGAAGGCGGAGCGCGTCTGTTTGCGCTGCCTGGCCTCTGCATCGATCGCCTGCAACAGGCCGAGGTCGAGGGAAACGTTGATTCGGGTCGTCGAACCGAGATCCCGAACGAGCGGGACGAGGGTAATGATGGCGCCTTCGCGATCCTCGGCAAGCGCCGGATCCGCCAGGATTTCGTCGGGTGTGCGAGGCGGCGGCACCGGATCGCCATCGGCTTCCAGCCAGCGCACGAACGAGCCCAGGCCCTCGACGGCGTTCCGCGTCGCCTCTTCCAGCGTGTCGCCCGCCGAGTAGCATCCCGGCAGGTCCGGAAAGCTCACGCCATAGGCGGAGTCCGGGTCCTTATGGATAAGCGCCACGTAGTGCACGGCCTACTCCTTCTTCAGCAGCCCGGCGTCCCGCATGGCGCGTGCGGTGCCAAAGGCCAAGTCCTTCCGGGGGTGGGGGACCTGAAGCTTGCCCGGTTTGCTTGGATGCTTGAAGTGATGGTGCGATCCCTCGACCCCCACCTCGTACCAGCCATCCGCTTCCAGCAACTGGATGAGCTTCCGGCTATTCGTCTCGATCCGCATGTATGCTCCTTGGCATCTGCGGCTGGTGTAAGATAATACACACAGGCTACCGCCGCAAGGCCGCAGGTAAGAGCACCGCTGCTGCTCGCCAAGTCATGATCGACGGCTGTCACTGGGACAAAAGGCAAAAAAGCGCGGGTGTTGCCACCCGCGCCTTGAACCTCTGTGACCCGAAGGTCCGGCAGGGCTGGATCAGAAATCCATGCCGCCCATGCCGCCCATGCCACCGCCGCCCGGCATCGGGGGAGCGGGCTCCTTGGGCAGTTCCGCGACCATCGCCTCGGTCGTGATGAGCAGGCCGGCGACGGACGAGGCGTCCTCGAGCGCGGTGCGCACCACCTTCACGGGGTCGATGATGCCCATCTTGATCAGGTCGCCATAGACGCCGTTCTGCGCGTCGTAGCCATAGTTGTCCGAGTTGTTCTCGAGCACCTTGCCGACGATCACCGAGCCCTCGGCGCCCGAGTTCTGGGCGATCTGGCGGATCGGCTCCTGCAGCGCGCGGCGGACGATATTGATGCCGGCCTGCTGGTCCGGGTTTTCGCCCTTGGCCTGGATGGCGGCCGATGCGCGCAGCAGCGCAACGCCGCCGCCCGGCACGATGCCTTCCTCGACCGCGGCGCGGGTGGCATTGAGCGCGTCGTCTACGCGGTCCTTGCGCTCCTTCACCTCGACCTCGGTGGCGCCGCCGACCTTGATAACCGCAACGCCGCCCGCGAGCTTGGCCAGCCGCTCCTGCAGCTTCTCACGGTCGTAGTCGGAGGTGGTCTCCTCGATCTGCTGCTTGATCTGGGCGACGCGGGCCTGGATGTCCTCCTTGGAGCCCGAGCCATCGACGATGGTGGTGTTCTCCTTGGAGATCTCGACGCGCTTTGCGGTCCCGAGCATGTCGAGCGTCACGTTCTCGAGCTTGATGCCGAGCTCTTCCGAGATCACCTGGCCGCCGGTGAGGACGGCGATGTCCTCGAGCATGGCCTTGCGGCGATCGCCGAAGCCCGGCGCCTTGACGGCCGCAACCTTGAGGCCGCCGCGCAGGCGGTTGACGACGAGCGTGGCGAGCGCCTCGCCCTCGATGTCCTCGGCGACGATGAGCAGCGGGCGCTGCGACTGCACGACCGCCTCGAGGATCGGCAGCATGGCCTGCAGGTTCGAGAGCTTCTTCTCGTGGAGGAGGATGACCGGGTCCTCGAGGACGGCGGTCATCTTCTCCGCGTTGGTCACGAAATAGGGGGAGAGATAGCCGCGGTCGAACTGCATGCCCTCGACGACGTCGAGCTCCGTCTCGGCGGTCTTGGCTTCTTCGACGGTGATCACACCCTCGTTGCCGACCTTCTGCATGGCGTTCGAGATCATCTCGCCGACCGACTTCTCGCCGTTGGCGGAAATCGTGCCGACCTGGGCGACCTCGGACGAGGAGGTGATCTTGGCGGCCTTCTTCTTGAGCGTCTCGACCACTTCCCCGACCGCGAGGTCGATGCCGCGCTTGAGGTCCATCGGGTTCATGCCGGCGGCGACCGCCTTGATGCCCTCGTTGACGATCGCCTGCGCCAGCACGGTCGCCGTGGTGGTGCCGTCACCGGCATTGTCGTTGGTCTTGGAGGCCACGGCGCGCACCATCTGGGCGCCCATGTTCTCGAACTTGTCCTCGAGCTCGATCTCCTTGGCGACGGTCACGCCGTCCTTGGTGATGCGCGGGGCGCCGAACGACTTGTCGAGCACGACGTTGCGGCCCTTGGGGCCGAGCGTGACCTTGACCGCGTTGGCGAGGATGTTGACGCCGCGGACCATACGGTCGCGGGCATCGGTGGAAAACTTTACGTCTTTGGCTGCCACTTGAGGCGCTCCTTGAAGGGTTGTGGGTGGGAGGCTTGCCGCGGCGGCGGATCGGACCCGATCGGGCTTCGATCGTCGCCGGCCGAAATCAGGCCGCGATCACACCCATGATGTCGGACTCTTTCATGATCAGCAGGTCTTCGCCGTCGAGCTTGACCTCGGTGCCGCTCCACTTGCCGAAGAGGATGCGGTCGCCGGCCTTCACGTCGGGCGGAACGATCTTGCCGCTGTCGTCGCGGGCACCGGGGCCCACGGCCACCACGACACCCTCGGAGGGCTTCTCCTTGGCGGTATCGGGGATGATGATCCCGCCTTTGGTCTTCTCCTCGCTATCGAGGCGCCGGACGACCACCCGGTCGTGCAGGGGACGGAAGCTCACGTCACTCTCCTTGGAAACGCTCGTTGGGCATTAGCACTCGATTGGGCTGAGTGCTAACAGTGGCGGGTACATAGGAGGAGACCTGGTTGCTGTCAAGCTCACGGCGAGTTGCGTTGCCCTCGCGGCGAACCCGTCGCAAGTGCCCACGTTACCTCCTCGACCACCCGTCCCGAGAAGCCCCAGGAAATGCCCAGTCCCTGCCTCCACAAGGACATCAGGATCACGCCTGCGTCCGGCCGCGTCAGCGTCATCTTCGATGGCCGCGTCATCGCCAATTCGACCCGCGCGTTGAACCTCGACGAGCCGGGCGCCGCTCCGCGTCTACATTCCGCGTGAGGACGTTGACGCCTCGGTGCTTGCGCCTTCGGATCACCACACGACCTGCCCCTACAAGGGGATCGCCTCCTACTATGGCCTGAAGTCGGCACATGCTACGGCCCCGAACGCGGTCTGGTACTATCCCGACCCCTGCGCGCTCGTCGCGCCGATCAAGGATTATCTCGCCTTCTGGGGCAACCAGATCCGTTACGATATCGTTCCTGCCTGAATTTTCGCAGGGCCCGCATGCCCCGGCGCCAATTGCCTTATTCGCGCCAAACGGCTAGCGAAAGGGCAAGCGCGCCGGCGGTTCGCCGGGCGAACGCCGGAGGTGTGCCTTCATGAACGCGCAGACGCAGGTCGAACTGCCGGTGGGCGCTGTCGCCTGGTTGCCACCCCAGCTTTCGATCATCGTCCCCACGTTCAACGAGCGCGACAATGTGGCGCTGCTCTATGAAAAGCTCGCCGAGACCTTCGGCTCGACCCCGTTCGAAATGATCGTCGTCGACGACAACTCGCCCGACGGGACCGCGGCCGCCGTGAAGGCGCTGCAGCGCAACCACCCCAATATCCGCTGCCTGCAGCGGATCGGCCGCCGCGGCCTCGCCTCGGCCTGCATCGAAGGCATTTCGGCGAGCGCCGCCCCGTTCTTCGCCGTCATGGACGCCGACCACCAGCACGACGAAAAAATCCTGCCCGCCATGCTGGAACGGGCGATGGCCGGCGACGACATCGTCGTCGCGACACGCTACGCCGCAGGTGGCTCGGCAGGCGAGGGGTTTTCGGCCACGCGTGCCGCCGGCAGCCAGCTTGCGACGCGCCTCTCGACCCTCCTGACCGGGGCCAACCTTTCCGACCCGATGTCCGGCTTCTTCCTGATGCGGCGCGAGGTCTTCGACGAAGTTGCGCCCAGCCTCTCCGACGACGGGTTCAAGATCCTGCTCGATATCCTCGTCTCGGCGATGCGCTATCGCAAGGCGAACGGGCAGGCGCTGAGGATCGGCGAAGTTCCCTACGAGTTCCGCCAGCGGCACGCCGGCGACTCGAAGATGAGCCCGCTGATTGTGGTGCAGTTCCTGGGGCTGCTGCTGTCCAAGATGACCGCCGGCCTGCTGCCGACGAGCTTCCTGCTTTTCGCCCTTGTCGGGGGCACGGGCCTTGTCGTCCACCTGGTGACGCTGACGCTCGCCAACGCGCTCTTCCATCCCCCGTTCTGGATCAGCCAGACGGTTGCCGCGCTGGTCTCGATGACCAGCAATTTCTTCCTCAACAACGAGTTGACCTACGCCGACAAGAAGCTGCGGGGTCTGCGGCTGATCGTCGGTCTCATCAGCTTCTACGCCGTCTGTTCCTTCGGCCTCATCGCCAACGTGTCGGTTGCGAACCTGGTCTATGGCTTCGATCATCAGCTTTACCTCGCCGCGATCATCGGCGTGATCATGAGCGTGGTCTTCAACTACGCCGTGACCCGCGTCTTCACCTGGCGCTAGC
>DASZTU010000149.1:0-8097 GCA_035547975.1 Devosiaceae bacterium
CCGGACCTCGCCCTTCGACAGGCTCAGGGTGAGGTCCTTGTGTGAGGGTTCCTTCGGCCAGGATGGATTCGCTGAGTTCACGGAACAAGTGCAACACCTGCTAAGGCATTGTTGCGATGGGACGAAGCTATGAGCAGTTGCGCGGGAATGACGCCGGTATGGGGGTGCAATTGGTGCCCGAATTCGCCCCAACCGCCGTCATCCCCGGGCTTGACCCGGGGATCCAGCCGGCCGCGCCGCCTGCGCTCGTGGTCCGGTGGTCTGGATGGCCGGGTCAAGCCCGGCCATGACGGGGGAGGAATGGCCCAGTCGCGGGGCCATCACCCCCGGACCACGCCCTTCGACAGGCTCAGGGTGAGGTCCTACGGGGCGAGGGCCGGGCCGGTCCTCCTTGGGGCGTCCGAGGTGAAGGCCTGCTCGGGTGAAGCGCTCCAGGATGAAGTTCTTCCCCCGAATCTCATGGTGAGCCTGTCGAACTATGAGGGCCCCAACAGCAACGCCGGCCGTCTCCCTCCCCCTTGCGGGGAGGGATCAAGGGTGGGGGTGGCCAAATTCTCCGGCGCGCAGAGCGCTGCGGATAGGTGGTTTTCTTGGCCAAGATGGATTCCCGCTTGCGCGGGAATGACGCTGAGAATGCGGCGTGTAAGTGGCACTCAAACCAATACCCAACCACCGTCATCCCCGGGGATTGACTTAGGGTGTGCTGGATGGCCGGATCTCGCCCGGCCATGGCGAGGGCGGAGTTTGGGGTGGCCCTCATGGTGAGCGTGTCGAACCATGGGCCACGGTCGGGGCGGGGCCGCCCCTTCCACCATGCCCGCATGGTCCCCCTTCCCCGTGAACGGGGAAGGATAGCCGTTGCGGCACCGGTCAGTGCGCCGTGTGGGATGCCGCCGTGGCGGGGGCGGGCGAGAGGCTCGAGAGCGCCGCGGCGCTGACGGCGCTTTCGGGGAGCGCGGGGGGAGCCAAGGGCGGCCGGGCGGCGTCCAGCCCCTCGGCGTGGGCCCTGAAGCGGGCCACGTCCTCGCGGAACTTGCCGCGCATCTTCCTGACCATCGCGTCGGCCATCAGCCGGCCCAGATAGGGGCCCGAGGATTTGGCGTAGATTTCGCTGAAGCGGACGCCCTCCGGTGTCGGCTCGAGGCGGAGCTCCATCGTCATCGAGATGCCGCGGATCGGCATCGGCACCTCGAACTGGATGACGACCCGTTCGAAAGGCTGCCAGGTGAGGATCGTCTGCGGCAAGACGGTGCCGTCCCCGTGATAGCACTGGTAGACGCTGCCGACGCCGACCCGGCCCTTGCTGCGCTGCTCGATCTCGATCCGCTGCCCGCCGGTGAGGACGTTGAAGTGCGCCGGCTGCAGCATCAGGTCCCAGACGCGTTCGGGCGGCAAAGCGATCTCGGTGGAAACGCGCATCAGCTCCTGCTCGGGCGTGACGCGCACCTGGACCGACAGGCGCTTGGCCTCCCAGACCGGGTGCATGTCCTCGACCCAGGTGAGGACGGTCCCCAGGTGCTCGTACGACTCCTCGTGCCTCAGCAGGGCGGGGAGCGCGTCGCCGAGGCCGAGCTTTTGGATCGCGGCATCGGTAAAAAGCGTATAGGCGCGCATCCCGGTTTCTTCGGTGACGTGGTTCTTCAACAGCCGGTGCAGCAGGTTGACGTCCGAGCCCACGAGCTCGTCGTGGGCGTCGAGCTTCTGCACGCCGAACTCGCCATAGTGGACGAAGAATTTCAGGTCGAGCGACTGGATGTTGCGGCAGGCGTTGCAGGAACAGGTGGTGTTGCGGACCATCAGCTCGACGGTGCGGCGGAAGCTCACATAGGTGTCTTCCAGCATCTCGGCGAAGGTCTGCCCCTGGAGGAAGCTGTCGCTGAGGCCATAGCTGATCACCGCGTCCCCGGCGAGGCGCGAGATGATGAGCGGCGGCCTGGTGTGCCGGATCAGGAGGTTGAGCAGGTTGGTGAGGATCTGCTGGGCGTGGTCGAGCTCGGACTCGCTCAGGTACTGGGTGTAGCCGGTGATGTCGGCAATGAGGAAATAGCCGTTCTGCGTGCTCATGGGCACCTCGTGGAGGCGCGGCCCGGAGAAGGCTAACAACGGGCGGCCGCTGTTCAACTCACGGCGACAATGGTATCGCACGCGCCCCAAAAGTCCAGAAATCTCGGCGAGCACGGGCCCGGCGGCACAGCGGGCGACGCTTAGCCCGGGCGGGAACGGCGCGCCTCAGGTCGGCTCCGCCCCGCCCTTGCCGTCATCCTCGGCTGGCGGTTCGCCGGGCGGCGGCTCGCGGGCCGGCTCGGGATCGCGCGTGTTCCCTTCGGGCGTTGCGGCGCCGGTCGAGCGGCGGTCGAGCAGTGCCCCCACGATCACCGCCGAGACGATGGAGAAGAAGCCCGCCGCGGCGAGATACTGGATCGCGGCGCGCAGTACCGCCTGGGCGTCGAACCAGCCGGGATCGGTGGCGACGGCCGGGGCGACGGCGAGCTGGCCGCGGTAATAGCCGTCGACGACGCGGCGGAACGCCACCGCCGGGGCGCCGCCGCCATGGGCGCCGGCGACGCTCTGCATGTGGTCGTCGCCCTGCCAGAAGGCGCCGACGAAGTCCCGCACGATGCCGACGAAGACCGCGTCCCTGTCGTCGCTCGAGGTGCCGGTCTTGCCGTAAACCGCGGCGTATTTCGAATCCGCCGCGGTGGCCGTGCCGTATTTTACCGGGAGGCGGAGGTCGGCGAGCACGGCATCGGCGGTCGCCGCGGAAATGACGCGGACCGGCGGGGACGGGTCGGGCGCCGCGAGGACATTGCCGCTCGGGCCGATCACCGCCAGCAGATAGCGCGGGGTGGGCAGCAGGCCCTTGTTGCCGATCGCGGCATAGGCGCGGGCGAGCTGCTCGGGCGAGGTTTCGATGCCCCCGATCGGCGTCAGATTGAGCTGGCTCGGCGGGTTGAAGCCGAACTTGCCGAGGAGCTCGGCGACCGCCGTGTGGTAGCGGTCGGTCAGGCGCACGAAGGGGCGGTTGCAGGAATAGGCGAGGGCGGTGCGGAGCGTCACCGTGGGCTGGGCCGTACAGGCGGAATCGGGCTCGCGCGGCCAGCCGCCGGCGGCAATGGGGGCGGTCGAGACGGAGGTCGCCATGGTGAGGCCGCTCGAGGTCGCCGCGATCAGCGGAAAGATCTTGCCGGCCGAGCCGATCGACCGCTCGATGACGGTCGCCCGGTTCCAGCTGCCCTGGTAGATGCGGCCGCTCGAGAGGGCGAGCACTTCGCCGGTCGGCTGCATGACGATGCCGGCGCCCTGGTGGTCGGCGGCCATGATGCCGGTGGCGTCGACGACGGCGCTTTGCAGGCGCGGGTCCATTTCGACCACGAGCCGCACCTCGCCGCCCGCCGCGGCGCCGGCCGCGCGGGCCACCGCGAGCGCCTCGTCGCGGTAGGGACGGAACTCGACGGTCAGCGGCTGGAGCCGGCCGCGGCGCAGCCGGCCGGTCGCGATGCGGGTTTTCATCTCGGCGAGGGCCTTGCTGGCCTGGCTGCGGCTGATCAGCTGCTGGGCGACCATGGCGTCGAGGACGTGGGCGGCGGCCGCCAGCGCCTGCTGCTGGTGGGCGGAGCGCACGGCATGATCCTTGCCGCCGGTCACGTCGCGACCGTTGGGGTAGGGCAGCATGCCGACGAGCAGCGCGGCCTCGCCGAGCCTCAAATCGCTGGCCCGGACGCCGAAGAAGTAGCGCGACGCGGCGTCGAACCCGTAGAGATTGCGGGGCAGGGGCGCGACGTTCATGTAGGCGTTGAGGATGTCCTGCTGGCTCGCAACGTCGAAGATGCGCTGCGCCAGCGCGGCCTCGTAGAGTTTGCGCATGGGGGCGTCGCGCCTGAGGAAGAGGATGCGCGCCAGCTGCTGCGTCAGCGTGCTGCCGCCCTCGAGATTGCCGCGCACCGAGGAGAGCGCGGCGCGCAGCGTGCCGTGGATGTCGACGGCGCCGTGGTAGAGAAAATTCCGGTCCTCCGAGGCGATCACGGTCTTGCGCAGCCAGTCGGAGAAACCGGCGGGGCCGAGCAGTTGCGGGCAGAGCAGCAGGTCGGCGGTCGAATCGGTCCCGTCATGGACGATCTGGCAGTGGTCGAGGGTTGCCTTGACGAGCCCGGCATCGGGTAGGTCGAGCACGGGTGCGTTGAGCGAGGCATCGATCATGCGCGGGGCGAGGATTTCGAGCGCCACCATGCCGAGCACGGCGGCAATCGGCACGATGGTGCGGCGGCGGAGCCGGCCGGGGCGGGGCAGCGGCCGCGGGACGCGCCGGCGGCGGCCGAAAAGCAGCGTGAGAAGGAAGCTCAGCCCGGCGCCGGGCAGCAGCGCGGGATGGGGGGCGAGGTAGCGCCAGGCGCTTTTCGCCGCCGCGATGATGTCGAAGGCGAAGGCGGCGTCGGCCGAAACCAGCAGCAGCACGACGAGCAGGGCGGCCGCTACCAGCCAGCGCAGGAGACGCAGCCGCAGCAGCAGCGCCGCCATGAGGCCCGCCGCGAGCCCGACGCCAAAAGCGGGGCCGTGGGCGGCAGCAAAATGGAGCAGCGGCGCGAGGTGGCCCAAAAACCCTCCCCTAGGCGTGCGCCGGACGGTGCCTTGCGTCCGGTGTGCGACCCCGATCCCGGCAATGTTGCGGCCGAGCGTGGCGATTTCAAGGGTCGCGACTGCTCAGGGCTAACGGCTTTCACCATCCGGGTGGATGCCCGTCAAAGTCACGTATCGCAACCGCAGCTTTTGGCGCCGGCCCGATCTATGCTGCACCCGGCTTCAGAGCCGCAGGTCTGCCTGAAAACGTCCAGAGGCACGCAAATGGAAATCACCCCTGTTCCCTTCAAGCCCGACCTCAACGTCAAGCCGGAGGTCGTCCCGTTCTTCGACCCCGAGACCAACACCATCAGCTACATCGTCAAGGACCGCGACTCCCCGGCGTGCGCGGTGGTCGATTCCGTAATGGATTTCGACTATGCCTCGGGCCGCATCAGCTACGAGCACGCCGACGCCATGATTGCCCACATCGAGGGCCAGCGTTGGCGGCTCGAATGGCTCATCGAGACGCACGTCCATGCCGACCACCTGTCGGCGGCGCCCTACATCCAGCAGCGCCTCGGCGGCCGGCTCGGGATCGGCGAGAACATCCGCATCGTCCAGGACATGTTCGGCAAGGTGTTCAACGAGGGCACCGAGTTCCGGCGCGACGGCAGCCAGTTCGACCGGCTGTTCAAGGATGGCGACAGCTATCAGCTGGGCACCCTCACCGCCTTCGTCATGCACACACCGGGCCACACGCCGGCCTGCACCACGCACGTCATCGGCGACGCGGCGTTCGTCGGCGACACGCTCTTCATGCCCGACGGGGGATCGGCGCGGGCCGATTTCCCGGGCGGCGATGCGGCGACGCTCTACCGGTCGATGCGGCGCATCCTGACGCTCCCCGACGAGATGCGGCTTTTCATGTGCCACGACTATGGCCCGAACGGGCGGGAAATCCGCTGGGAGAGCACGGTGGGCGAGGAGCGGCGGCACAACATCCACGTCCATGACGGGGTGACCGAGGCCGAGTTCGTCGCCATGCGGGAGGCGCGCGACAAGACGCTCGGCATGCCGCGGCTCATCATCCCCTCGCTCCAGGTCAACATGCGGGCGGGACAGCTGCCGCCCGAGGACGAATCCGGCAAAACCTTCCTCAAGGTGCCGATCAACGGGCTTTGAGGTAACGGGCCGCCGGCGGCGGGTGGGCAGGCCGGCGATCTCCGCTCAAGAGTATGGCGCGCAGGCCAGCCATGCGGGAATAGCGGGGAGCGGGCGGGCCGCCTTAACCCTTCGTTAACCATAGCGCCGCCTAGTCTGGTGCACGAAGGTTTCAAAGGAGTGGACCATGACGGCAAACGGGAGTTTTGCGGTCAACGAAGCGACGATCCGCGAACAGGCCTATTATCTGTGGGAGCGCGACGGGCGTCCGCACGGCCGCGACGTCGAGTTCTGGGATCGGGCGGTGGCCGAGCTCAGGACCCTGAGCGCCCGGACCGGCGCCGCCCCCGGCCATACCGCCGGGGCGGAGGGCGCGACGCCCATCACGAAGGCGTCGAGGGCGAAAAAGCCGTCGCCCGCGGGTGACACGCCGAAGAAGAGCCGGGCCAAAAAGAGCGCCTGAGCGGGGCAGCAGGTTCAGCCCGCGCGCGGGCGCGGCCGGGCAATCGCCCGGAACGGGGTCAGGGGGTGCCGGCGGGCGGCTCCTCCGACTCGTCCTCCTGCAGCCGCAGCGCCACGGTGTTGACGAAGCGGTCGGCAAAGGTCTTGCCGTGGCGCAGGCCATAGGCTTCGGCGGCGCGCCGGAAGACGACGGTCTGCATCTCCGTGAGGAGGGCCGCGCGTTCTTCGTCCGGCAGGCGGCGAAGGGCCTCCACGGCCTTGCCGACGAGCTCTTCCAGCTGTTGTTGCGGGTCGTGCAGCATGGAAGGGCTTGAACCATTTTGCGCGAAAAATGGCCAGCAAAGCATGTGATTCACCTTAACAGAGGGCTGGATTCCGCCCCGGCAATCCCTTGGCCGCATTAAGCTTTCGGCGAGACGAGGGCCGGCCGGCGGGGGCGCCCGGTTTCGGCTGGACGGGGCGCGCGCCCGGCTCTATGCCTCTCGGCGGGTAGCGGCGATCCGGCCTTCGCGGCGCGTTTGGCGTTCCGGCCGGCGCCCGCTTCGCTCGATTTGGGGTTGCGTCGCTTCCGCCCGCCGCGTGCCAGCCTGGGGGGCGATGCACCGAGGAGGACATGATGGACTATCGCAGACTGGGCGGCAGCGGCACCGTCGTCACCGCCTATTGCCTCGGCACCATGACGTTCGGTGCGGAATCCGACGAAGCCACTTCGCACCGGCTGCTCGACGATTATTTCGCCTCAGGCGGCAATTTCATCGACACGGCCGACGTCTATTCGAGCGGGGTTTCCGAAGAGATCATCGGGCGCTGGCTCAAGGCGCGGCCGACCGAAGCCAAGCGTGCCGTGATCGCCACCAAGGGGCGCTTTCCGATGGGGGCGCCGCCCAACGATACCGGCCTCTCGCGCCGGCACCTCCGGCAGGCGCTCGAGGATTCGCTCCGGCGCCTCGGGGTCGAGCACGTCGACCTCTACCAGATGCACGCCTGGGACGCGCTCACGCCGATCGAGGAGACGCTGCGTTTCCTCGACGATGCGGTCGCGGCCGGCAAGATCAGCTATTACGGGTTTTCGAACTATGTCGGCTGGCACATCGCCAAGGCGGTCGAGATCGCCAGGGCGCGCGACTATACGCGGCCGGTGACGCTCCAGCCGCAGTACAACCTCCTCGTCCGCGACATCGAGCTCGAGATCGTGGACGCCTGCCTCGACGCGGGGATGGGCCTTCTGCCGTGGTCGCCGCTCGCGGGCGGATGGCTCACCGGGAAATACAAGCGCGATACGCTGCCGACCGGCGCGACGCGGCTCGGCGAAAACCCGCAGCGCGGCATGGAGGCGTTCGATGCGAGGAACGCTCAGGAGCGCACCTGGGCCGTCATCGGCGCGGTCGAGGAGATCGCCCGGGCGCGCGGCGTGTCGATGGCGCAGGTCGCGCTCGCCTGGACGGCGCAGCGCCCGGCCGTGACCTCGGTCATTCTCGGCGCGCGCACGCCCGAGCAGCTGGCGGACAATCTGGGCGCCGCGAAGGTGACGCTGACGGCCGAGGAAATGCAGCGGCTCGACGAAGTGTCGGCACCCCGGCCGGCCGACTACCCCTATGGCCGCGGCGGCACCAACCAGCGCCACCGCAAGCTGGAAGGCGGGCGATAGGGGCGGGGGTCGGCGAGGGGGGGCGCGGGCGGGCGCCGGGGCGCTACGTCTCATCTCTCTCTTTTGGGCTGAAGGGACGCAGCCGTTCCACATCTCACCTCTCCCTTCGGGGGAGAGGTCGCCGCCTGAGCGGCGGGTGAGGGGGCCTTTGCCACCAGCAATAAGATAGGTGCAGTCCGGGCACGGCCCTTTTCCGGACCTCGCCCTTCGACAGGCTCAGGGTGAGGTCCGTCCGTGTTTGGGGCTTCCATCTCGATGGGGGCCGCCCC
>DASZTU010000150.1:0-11237 GCA_035547975.1 Devosiaceae bacterium
ATGATCAGCCAGCGCATCGCCGGCACCATCGTCGAGAGCGGCGGCAACCTCACCCGTTCGCTCGAAACGGCCGGCAATACGCTCACCAACACTTTTGGCGAACGCACCGAATCCTTCATCCAGCTCGTGGACAACCGCACCGGCGAGCTCCTGAGCTCGCTCGACGAAAGCGCGAGCCGCCTCAATCTCACCCTCGAGGATCGCGCGGCGAGCCTTTCGCAGGCCTTTGAAAGCCGCACCTACGAGCTGAGCTCGGTGATCGAGGGGCGCATGAACGCCCTCGTCGATGCCTTCGATTCCCGCTCCGCAACCCTGAGCGAGGCCATCGACAGCCGCACGTCGAGCCTCGCCAAGCTCCTCGCCGAGGGTGGCTCGACCCTGCTCGACCAGCTTCGCGACCGCGGCCACGAGGTCTCCGGCGCCCTCGACCTCACGGGCGCCCGCATCGCCAGCGACATCGCCAATCGCGCCAAGGAAGCGGAGGTTTCCTTCGCCGCGCTCGCCAAGCAGCTGGACGAGTCCGTGGCCGTCAACCTCAACGCCATGGAAAGCCGGCTCCACAGCGCCGTGATCGAAATCTCCGGCAACATCGAGGAGACCACCGAGCGCGCGCGCACCACCCTGTCGCAGGCCGGCGCCGATACCCTCGGGCACCTCGAAGGCCGCGTGCAGGAAATCGCCAGCATCATCGACGGCCACATCCAGAATCTCGACGGCATGGAGGGGCGCCTGCAGGGAGCCCTCGTCGATATCGGCCGCAATTTCGACGAAGCCTCGGAGCGGGCCCGCCGCAGCATCAGCGATGCCGGAGCCCAGGGCCTCTCCGACTTCGACGCCAAGATCGGCGAAATCGTCGGGACCATCGATACGCACGTCCAGGGTCTCGAGAACATGGAGAGCCGCCTCCAGGGCGTGCTGGTCGATATCGGCGGCAGCCTCGACGAGGCCGCCGAGCGGGCACGCCTCAGCCTCAGCCAGGCCGGTGCGCAGAGCCTTGCGGACTTCGACGCCAAGATCGAGGAGATCGTTGGCACCATCGACGCGCAGGTGCGTGGTCTCGAGGGCATGGAGGGGCGCCTCCAGAGCGCTCTCGCCGATATCGGCAACAGCGTCGACGAGGCAACGGAGCGTGCCCGGGCGAGCATCGGCCAGGCCGGCGCTCAGGGCATCGCCGACTTCGACGCCAAGATCGAGGAAATCGTCGGGACGATCGACACCCACGTCCAGGGCCTCGAAGGCATGGAAGGGCGCCTGCAAAGCGCCCTGGTCGACATCGGCAACAGCCTCGACGAAGCCGCCGAGCGCGCCCGCCTCAGCCTCACCCAGGCGGGGGCCCAGAGCCTCGCCGAGTTCGACGCCAAGATCGACGAGATCGCCGGCACCATCGACAACCGGGTCCAGGGCCTCGAAAACGTCATCGGTGACAAGGGCGAGCGCCTGGTCGAGAGCCTCGACCGGCACGCCGCGGCCTTTGCGGCGCGGGCCAATGTGCTCGAATCCGCCCTCGACGAGAAGGCGGGCACGTTCAGCGAGCTCGTCGACCAGCGCACGCACGAGATGACGGAGGCGCTGGGCATCCGCATCAAGCAGATCTCCGATACCATCGGCAACCGGGCGGGCGAGCTCACCGATACGCTCGAGGGCCACGCCAACATCATTGCCGACGCGCTCGACAACCGGCTGCAGCTCCTCAACGACACCATGCGCGGGCGCACCGACGAATTTGCCGCCGCGCTCGACACGCGCACCGAGTTCCTCAACGATTCGCTCGACCAGCGGACCCGCGCCCTGTCGGCGACGCTCGACGGCCGGACGCAGGAGCTCGGCGCGACGCTGGAAGGCCGCACCCGCGAGCTCGCGCAGTCGGTCGAAGCCCGCGTGCAGGAGATCGCGAGCACTCTCGACACGCGGACGGAACTCCTCAACGACGCGCTCGACCAGCGCTCGCGCCAGCTCACCTCGACGCTCGATACGCGGACGCAGCAGCTGGCGAGCGCCATTGCGACGCGCTCGAACGAGCTCTCGGATGCGCTCGCGACCCGCACGGAGCAGCTCTCCGACACGCTGGGCCAGCACACGATGGGCATCGCCAACACCATCGGCGAATCCACCGTCGCCCTGGCGCGGACCATCGACCAGCAGGGCCAGTCGGTGCGCGAGAGCATCGATCAGAGCCTCGGCAGCGTCACCGGCATCATGGCCGATCGCGCCGACATGCTGTCGAACCTCATCGCGAACCGCGTGTCGGACGTGAACGAAAACCTCGGCCGCAGCGTCGAATCGGCGATCCAGCGCATCGTGGAAGCCGAGGGCAGCGTCGCGGGCCGGATCGAGGCCGCGAGCTCGACCGTGGGCGACAGCGCCCGCCACGCCGCCGACATCATCGAGACCGGCGTCAATTCGGCGCGCAAGGCGATCACCGACATGGTGGACCAGCGCCTGGGCACCCTGCCCGAGGCGATCACCGCGCGGGCCGACATCACCGCCGAGCGCCTCGCCGCGCTCAACAGCGCCATCAACAGCGCCCTCGTGCAGTCGATGTCCGATCTCGAATCTGGCGCCGACCGGCTGGAAGAGACGATCTCGAAGCGCATCGTGGCGGCTTCCGCCAACATCGCGAGCGACGTCGCCCAGACCGCCGACCACATGGACGTCGCCGTCCGCAACGTGCTCGACCGGCTGCAGCTTGCCGCGCAGGGCATCGAGGAGGTCATCTCCGTCAAGGCAGTGGCGGCGGCCGAGCAGGTGAGCGGGCGCGTGGTGGAAATCCACCGCGCCGTCAGCGAGCAGACCAACGCCTTCGCCGCGCTGGTCAACGAGCGGTCCGAGCAGCTGCACATCGCCCTCCTCAACCACGGCAACGTGCTCCGCGATGCGCTCGCCGAACACGCCCGCGGCGCCGAGGAAATCATGGCCGGCTCGACGCAGCGCATCCTCGCCGACGTCACGACCGCGCTCGACAAGCTCAACGAGAGCAATTCGCTCCTGCAGCGCGTGCTCGACTCGGCGACCGGCAATCTCGCGAGCCTCGAAAGCAGCATTGCCGACCAGACCGCCTCCTATTCCGCGACCGTGCGCGACGCGATCGGCTCGACGGAAGAAGCGGGAAAGATGGTCTCCGAGCATGTCTCGGCGCTGCAGAACACGATCCGCGGCATGATTTCCGAGTTCGGGACGATGATCGGCACGCTCGACAACGAGGCGCGGACCATCGACCAGGCCGCGGCGAACCTCAACACCTCGAGCAGCTTCGCGGTCCAGACGCTCGACGAGCGGCGCGCCGCCATGGACACCCTGGCACAGAGCTTTGCCGCCCGCGCCGACGACATCGATGCCCGCATGCGCGGCTTTGCGCAGTCGATCGCCGATACGGTCAACGACACCGAGCGGCGCCTGCTCGCCGCGCGCCAGACGATGGAGGACGCGCTCGGCGTGACCTCGGCGTCGGTCGCCAATGTCATGAGCGAGGCCACGCAGAACCTCAGCCAGACGCTGAGCGAATCGACCGGCCATGTGACGACCGCCCTCAACATCACCGAGGAGCGGGTGGCGCGCACCATCGCCGAGACGCAGGCGCGCGTCGACGAGAACGTCAACGCCAACACGGCGCGGGTGACCGAGACGCTGACCCAGACGGAGCAGCGGCTGCTCGAAACCCTCAGCACCGCCGAGGAGCGGCTGAGCCGCACGCTCGCGGAGACCGACGGCAAGCTGGAATCGACGCTCTCGGGCAGCGAGCAGCGCTTCGCCAACGTCTTCGCCACCGCCGAGGATCGGCTCGAATCCGTGCTGTCTTCCGCCGAAACCCGGGTCAACGAGACGCTGACCTCGACCACCGACCGGGTGCAGACGACGCTGGAGCTCGCCTCCGGCAACGTCGCCAACCTGATGAACACGACGGCCGGCACCTTGTCGGACGCCATCAACGCCAATGCCGAGAACGTCGCCGAGGCGCTCCGCCAGGCGACCGCCGAGGCAGCCGCCCGGCTGGCCGATATCCGTGGCACGGCCACGGCCGAAGGGCAGAAGGCCGACGAGCTGCTGCGGCAGACGCAGCAGGCGATGATCGCCGAGATGCAAAAGGCGCTCGAGGATGCAACCCGCCGCTTCAACGAAACGGCCGCCTCGATGCGCTCGACCGCCAAGGAAGTCTCGACGGAGCTCGAGGCCACCCGGACCGAGCTCGCCCGCGGCGTCATCGAACTGCCGGAGGAGACGCGTGCCAGCGCCGCCGCCATGCGTCGCGTCGTCGCCGAGCAGATCGAAGCGCTGAGCGAGCTCAACGACATCGTGCGGTCGCAGTCCGCGACGCACGACCTGCACGAGCGCCGCGAGCGGACGGCCCCGCCCCCGCCGCCGCGGACGGAATCGCGGCCCGAGCCGTTCCGCCAGCCTGAGCCCGCGCGTCCGGCGCCGGCCGCCGATCCCGCCCCGGCGCGCGATACGGCCCATGTCGAGCCGCGCCCTGCCCCGGCCTACCAGCCGGCGGCCAAGGTCGAGACGCCCGCACCCGCCCCGCAGCCGGCGCAGGCCCACCCGCAGCCAGCCCTCCAGCCGGCGAGCCGTGTCGAGCACCCTGCAACGCCGGCCTCGACTTATCAGCCGGCGCCGCGTCCGGTCGAGCCGACGCCCGCCCCCCAGCCGGCGCCGGCCTTCCAGGCGCCGCCGCTCGGCAATGGCGCCCCGTTGGCGACCCCGGCGCGCAACGACGACGGCGGCTGGCTGCGCGATGTGCTGCGCAACGCCTCGGCCAAGCAGGCCGGCGCCCAGCCGCAGCAGGGCAACCTCTCGGGCCTCACCGACGAGATCGCCCGCGCCATCGACCTCAACGCCCTCGCCGATGCCTGGGCGCGCTACCAGGCCGGGGAACCGAACGTCTTTTCGCGCCGCATCTACACGCTGACCGGCCAGGGGACGTACGACGAGGTCCGCAAGAAGCTGCAGCGCGACCCCGACTTCGCCCGCACCGCGCAGGCCTACATGGGCGAGTTCGAGCAGTTGCTGCGGCGCGCCGCGGCGGGCCCGAGGCCGGCCCAGGAATCGCGCGAGTACCTGCTCTCGGATCGGGGCAAGGTCTATACCATGCTCGCCCACGCGAGCGGCCGGCTCAACTGAGGCCCGCCCGCGGGGTCAGCAAGACCGATCAACACAAAAGGCCCCGCATCGCTGCGGGGCCTTTTGCATGCGGGGTCCAGGCCGCGGGAAAAACCCTCAGCTTGCACTCACGGCCGTGAGCGCCGTTTCGCGCGGCGGCTTGAGGCGGAGCGAGATGACGACGCAGAGCGCCCCGACGAGGCCCATGCCGGCGAGGACAAGGAACGATCCCGTCCCGAAATTGCCGACGAGCCAGCCGAACACGACCAGGGTCACAACGGCCGTCGCCTGCTGCAGCACGAAGGAGAAGCCCTGCGCCTCGGCCGCGATCTCCTCACCCGTCCAGTTGGCGATGAAGTGCACCGTGCCGAGATAGCCGATGGCGAAGGTCACGGCGTGGAGGAGCTGCGTCAGGAACAGCACCCAGACGGGCGGCGCCATGGCGACGATCGACCAGCGCAGCACGGTCGCGACGCAGGCGGCGAGGATCATCGTGCGGGCGGAGATACGGGCCCCCACCCGGCGCCAGACGAACATGATGACCGCTTCCGCCGCCTGGCTGGTGGCGATCAGCAGCCCCAGGACGGCATCGGGCACCCCCTGCTGCTTCCAGATCAGGGCGACGAAGGCGAGGAGGATGAAGTGCGTGGCCTGAACCAGCGCGAAGGCGACGAGCGGCAACACGAACCAGGGTTTCAGCACCTCCTTGAGGCGGCTCGCCTGGTTGGCGGTGCGCGCCAGCGTCGCTGCCCGTTCGGGGGCGCGGAAGCGGGGCAGCTGCAGCGAGAGCAGCGCGCGCGCGGTCGCGAAAGCGACGAGCGTCGGCACGAACGAGGCCGCGCCGAACACGGCGGCGATGAGACCCATGACCGCCGTCGCAACCATCGCCCCGAGCGTGCCCCAGCCCCGGATGTTGCCGAACGACGTGCCGTTGCGCTCGGTCATCCTGAGCGTCGCGGCATCGAGCACCGGACCCATGGACCCGGTCGGCACCGAGAACAGCGTCCAGATGATCAGGACGGCCGCAAAGGTCGAAACGAAGAACAGCCCGAATGAGAACGCCGCGGCGGCAAAGACCAGCAGGATGATCATCTGCTTCCAGTCGCTCGCGCGGTCGGCGAGGCGGCCGACGAACATGTTGATCAGCAGCAGCGCGCAGACCGGTACCGCGTTGACGATGCCGATCTCGGCAGGGGTGATGCCGTGCCCGCCCATCCAGACCGAGAAATAGGCGGAGGCGACGCCGTTGGTGGTGAGCGCGCTGAAGTGAAAGATCGACGCGCGCAACTCCGGCGTGAGGCGCGCTGATCCGGTCGAGGTGGGCATGGGAGGCTCCGTGGGGCAGCCCACCTATAGAACAAATTCGGCTGCCGGAAAGAGCCAATCCCCGATCGCTCGCGCCGGGCGATTGGGACGCCACCATGCCGCGCCTCGGCGCAGCGGCACCGGCGCCGGTCGTCGCGCGGCTCAGGCGGCGCGCACGCGCCTCAGGCGCAGGCGCCGCCGGCCGGGTTCGCGCGGCACCCGCGGGGCCATCTCGGTCCACTTGATGAGCTCGAACTGGCCGTCATATTCCTCGGCGATGGCCGTGCAGCTTTCGACCCAGTCGCCGGTGTTGATGTAGTGCACCCCGAGCCGGTTGTGCATGTCGGCGTGGTGGATGTGCCCGCAGATGATGCCGTCGACGCCGGACTCGCGCGCTTCGAGCGAGAGCGCCTCCTCGAAGCGCCCGATCACCGACACGGCGTTCTTCACCTTGTGCTTGGCCCAGGCGGAAAGCGACCAATAGCTCAGCCCGAGCCGGCGGCGGATCCAGTTGATGGCAATATTGACCCGCAGCGCCGTGCGATAGGCCCAGTCGCCCACATGCGCGAGCCACTTGGCGTGACGCACCACGACGTCGAACTGGTCGCCATGGATGACGAGGTAGGTCTTGCCCTGCGCGGTGGTGTGGACGGTGCGGTCCACGAACTCCACCTCGCCGAAATAAGTGCCGAGATAGTCGCGCAGGAACTCGTCGTGGTTGCCGGGAAGGACGATCATCCGCGTCCCCGCCGCGGCCTTCTCCAGCAGCAGTTGCGCCAGGTGGTTGTACTCGGCCGGCCAGTGCCAGGATTTGGACAGGCGCCAGCCGTCGACGATGTCGCCGACGAGGTAGATCGCGTCGGCGTCGTGCCAGCGCAGGAAATCGATGAGCTGACTGACGCGAGTCGGCTTCATCCCGAGGTGAACGTCGGAGATGAACAGCGCCCTGACCCGGCGGATCTCGCGGTTCTCATCCGGCAACCGAGTCGTCCTTCCGTTCGTCACCAGCGCGGCGCAAAGCGCCATGGCGATTGTGACAGCCTCGACCGCGGGGGTCAAAGCGCTTGAGGGCGGCAGTCACAGGAGGAAAAGCACAACCGCGAGGACCATCAACCCAGCCAGAATCGCGCCGAGATAGCGTTCGGTTCCGGTGCGGCTCAGCCACACCTCGAGCTGCCGGCCGAAAATCATCCAGACCGCACAGGAAAACGGCCCTATCAGCAGGCACCCCAGCGTCACCCAGAGGATCGCCCAATTCCGCTCCGGCCCGGTGCCGACGGCGAGCGCCACGAGCGACACGGCCATCGCCCAGCCCTTGGGATTGACCCACTGGAACGCCGCCGCCTCGTAGAGCCGCATGGGCCGCTGCCGGGCGCCGACGTCGTGCAGCCTGAGGCCGAGCAGCGTCCACGCCATCCAGAGGAAATAGGCCGCCGCCAGCCATTTGAGCACCTCCTTGAGAACCGGAAAGGTCTCGAACACTTCGCCGAGTCCGACGCCGACGAGCGCCACCATCAGCGGAAATCCGAGCACGATGCCGACCATGTGCGGCACCGTGCGGCCGACCCCGAACCGGGCGGCCGAGGTCATCAGCATCAGGTTATTGGGCCCCGGCGTGAAAAAGGACGGGATCGCCGCCGCCAGGAACGCCGTCGCCAGGGCAGCATCCATCGGCGATTTCCTCCACCCTTAGGTCAGCGGGGCTGACTTATTAGGGGAGTGCCGAACGCGAGGCAAGCCTCCCCTTCCGGGGAGGCTCCCTATCGGGAGATGCCGAGGGTACCGGTGGGCCCGCCTGCGCACCCCTAGGGCGGCGCCTCAGGATCAGGCCGGCTTGAGCTTGCTCTTCAGCGCCACGATCAGCTGGTAGCTCGCCTCGATCTTGCGCGCAAAGGCGGGGTCCTTCGTCCCCTCGTCGACGAGGACCTGCTGGATTTCTTCGCCGAGCTTGGCGTCATACGCCGCGGTGTTGGAAAACAGCAGCACGTTGACGCCCGCGTTGACCGCCTGGATCACCGTCTGCCGGATGATTTCGGCATTCGATGCCGGTTTGAAGAGGTCGCGGATGGCGCCCATTTCGAGGTCGTCGCTGATCACCACGCCCTTGAACCCGAGATCGGTGCGCAGCACCTTGCCGATCCAGGCCGGCGAAAGGCTCGAGGGCATCGGGTCCGCCGACTTGGCGGGGCCATAGGCATTGTCCAGCAGGTGCCCGACCATGACGAAATCGAGCTGGGTATCGCTGATCAGGTTCTTGTAGGGCGCGAGCTCGACCGGCTTCCACGTCGCGGACACATCGACGAAACCCTTGTGGCTGTCGGTGGTCGAGGAGCCGTGCCCGGGAAAATGCTTGAGGGCGGTCAAGATACCCGCCTCGTGGTGCGCCGCAATGAACGCCTCGGCGTACCGGGTGACCGCGGCGGGGTCGGTGCCGAACGAGCGGCCGTACTTGCCGATGATGGGGTTGTTCGGGTTGACGTTGAGGTCGACCACCGGCCCGAAGTTGACGTTGAAGCCGAGGTCGGCGAGCCCGGCCGCCGTCTTGGCGTAGGTGGCGGCGGCGGCCTCAGGCGTGCCGCGGGCGACATCGGCGGCACTCGGCATCTCCGGGAAACCGACCGCGGCCGTGAGCCGCTGCACCTTCCCGCCCTCCTGGTCGAGGGTGATGAACGGCGGCAGGCCGGGATGGGCCGCCTTGAAGGCAAGGTTCATGGCCTTGACCGCCGCGAGCGACTTGACGTTCGGCTTGAGGTACATCACCCCGCCGATCTGCCCCTTGGCGATCTCCTGCCTGAGGGCCTGGATCGAGGCATCCGAAACATTGTCGCCCTTGAACCCGACGATGATCATCTGCCCCGCCATCTCGGCGAGCGAGGGCGACGCGGCACGGGCGGGGACGGCGGCCACCGAAGCGGCCGCGACGGCAAGCAATATCAGCAAGGTGCGCAAGGCATTATCTCTCGGGACGAATCGCTGGAAAGCCTGCTTCAGCATTGCGGCGGAATTGCTTAACGCCCGATTCCATCGGCAGCCGGCATGTGGTTCAATTTGGCCGGCGGCAGCCGGCCCGCGGGACGAACGCGAGGCGTGAGTGCAAGGGCAGCCCCCAGCCCCTACCCTGACGCCGCATTGCGCGGTCCGGTCACGAACACGTCGTAGCGGGTGGTCTTCCCGCCGATGCTGTGCGACGGGGCCGGCAGGTCCGGCAGCGGCGGCGCGCGCAACGGCCATTTGAGCACCACCCGGCGGGAGGCCGTCGCCAGGGCGACGCGCATCAGTTCGCCCGCATCCGGGTCATTGCCCACCAGCGCCCGGAGGGTGCGCATTTCCTCCTTGACCAGCGCCGACTTGCCGCGCGGCGGATGCATGGGGTCGACCAGCACCACCTCCGGCGCAAGCCCCGGCAGGAGTTCGCGCGCATCGCCGAGCATCAGCCTCATGCGCCCGACGATGGCGGCGTATTCGGGACTGGCGGTGTGGGCACGCGCCAATGCTTCGGCCAGGGCCGCGTGAACCTCGGGCGAGCGCTCGATCAGCACGACCTCGGCCCCGAGCGAGGCGAGGAGGAACGCGTCCCGCCCGAGCCCGGCGGTCGCGTCGACGACCCGCAGCGGCTCGCCGGCCCTGAGCCCCACCGCCCGAGGCAGGGCCTGGCCGCGCCCGCCGCCGAAGCGATAGCGGTGGCCGACCGCCCCGCCGACGAAATCGATGCCGAGCGGCTTAGCCACTAGAGCTCGACATAGTCGAGGCCGTCGCCGAGCGCGCGCCGCGCAATCGCGACGACGCTCAGATGGTGGGTGAACAGGATCGGCTGGAACAGCCGCGACGTGCTGGCGAGGGCCCGGATTCCGGCGGCCGTCCGCTCGTCGTCAAACGTCTGGAAGATGTCGTCCCCGATGAACGGCACGGGTTCCGATCGCTTGGCGTAGTCCTCGAGATAGGCGAGCCGCAGGGCGAGATAGAGCTGGTCGCGCGTCCCCTCGCTCATGCCGGAAATCGGCACCCGCTCCCCGCCCCGGCGCCGGCCGACCAGCCGCGGCTGGTCGTCCTCGCCATAGTCCTGCATGACCCCCTCGAAGGATTCGCCGGTGAGGGTGCGGAACAGCTCGCCGGCTCTGAGCATCAGCGGATCCGATTGCGATTCGCGGTGCTTTTCGATCGCCGCCCCGAGCATGAGCGCCGCGATCTTGCGCACCGCCCACTGCCGCCCCGCCGCGACGAGATCAGCCTCGATGCCCGCGCGCTGAAAGGCCGCAAGCTCCGCCCCGGTGCCGTTCTCGAGCTCGTCGCGCCGCGCGAGGCGCTGCCCCAGCTGCGCGTAGAGCCGAGTGTTTTCGACCGACATGGTTTCCGCCTGCCGCTCGAGATCCTCGACGTCGAGCGGCGCGCGGTGCCGGTCGAAGCCGGGCAGTTCCGCCCGCACCGCGGCTTCGCTGACCCCCTCCGCCCGCGCCTCGAATTCGGCGCGCTTCTCCTTCAGTTGCTGCCGCAGCGCCTCGCGCCGGTCGAGACGGGCCATCTCGATGCGCGGGTTTGCCCCCTCCGGCAGGATCGACGACAGCCGCCGCAAGGCGAGCGTTGCGGCCTCGCGGGCGCCCCGCGCCGCCGAAAGCTTGGCCTCCGCCACTTCCAGGCGAACTCGCGCGTCCTCGTGCCGCGCCTTGGCGGCGCGCGCCGTCTCGGCCCGCTCGCGCAGCACGTCGATGAGCCCATGCGGGGGCAGCTCGACCAGCGTGGGCAGGAACTCACGCGCGAGGCTCACCACCGCATCGGCAAACCCCGCCGTTTCGCGGCGCAGCGCCGCAAGGCGTGTCGTGCGTACGCCGCGCTCGCGCGCG
>DASZTU010000151.1:0-4497 GCA_035547975.1 Devosiaceae bacterium
ACGCTGAGGTTCCCCTGCTGGTAGGCGATGATGCCTTCGACGGCCGCGATCGCCCCGGGGATGGTCGTGTAATAGGGAAGCTTGCGCTGCAGCGCGGTGCGGCGGATGTCGCGGCTGTCGGAGATCGACTTCAGCCCATCCGTCGTGTTGATGACGAGCTGGACGCTGCCGTTCTTCATCGAATCGACGATGTGCGGCCGGCCCTCGAGCACCTTGTTGATGCGCTCGGCCATGACGCCGTTCTCGACCAGGTAGCGCTGCGTGCCACCGGTCGCGAGAATCCTGAAACCGGCGTTTTCGAGGTGGCGCATCGGCTCGACGATCGCCGCCTTGTCGGCATCGCGCACCGAAACGAAGACCACGCCCTCGCGCGGCACCTTCGAGCCGGAACCGATCTGGCTCTTGGCGAAGGCGATGGCGTAGCTCTGGTCGATGCCCATCACCTCGCCGGTCGACTTCATCTCCGGGCCCAGCACCGTATCGACGCCGGGGAAGCGGTTGAACGGGAACACCGCCTCCTTGATGGCGATGTGGTTGAGCGGCCGCTCCTCGAGGTGGAAGTTTTCGAGGCTCTCGCCCGCCATGATGCGGCTCGCGATCTTGGCGATCGGCCGGCCGGTAACCTTGGCCACGAAGGGCACGGTGCGGCTCGCGCGCGGGTTCACCTCGAGGATGTAGATCGTGCCGTTCTGGATGGCGTACTGGACGTTCATCAGGCCGCCCACCTTGAGGGCGAGCGCCAGTTCCTTCGTCTGCCGCTTGAGCTCGGCGATGGTTTCTTCGGACAGGTGGTGCGGCGGCAGCGAGCAGGCGCTGTCGCCCGAGTGGATGCCGGCTTCCTCGATGTGCTCCATGATGCCGCAGACGAAAACGTCGTGCCCGTCGGCGAGACAGTCGACGTCGATCTCGGTGGCATTGGAGAGATAGCCGTCGAAGAGCAGCGGGTTGTCGGAGAGGACCGAGTTGATCTGGCCGGTCTTGTCGTTGGGGTATTTGTGCCGGATGTCCGGGGGGACAAGGCCGGTCAGCGTCCCCTGCACGTATGACTCGAACTCGTCGGCGTTGTGGACGATCTGCATGGCGCGGCCGCCGAGCACGTAGGAGGGGCGGATGACGATCGGGTAGCCCAACCGCTCGGCGACAAGGCGCGCCTGTTCAAGGCTGTAGGCGATGCCGTTCTTGGGCTGATTCAACTCGAGCTTGTTGATGAGCTTGGAAAAGAGATCGCGGTCCTCGGCGAGGTCGATCGAGGAGGGCTGCGTGCCGAGGATCGGCACCCCGGCCTTTTCGACCGCATCGGCGAGGTTGAGCGGGGTCTGGCCGCCGAACTGCACGATGACGCCGTGCAGCGTCCCCGCCTTCTTCTCCGTCTCGAGGATTTCGATGACGTCTTCCTCGGTCAGCGGCTCGAAATAGAGCCGGTCCGAGGTGTCGTAGTCGGTCGACACGGTCTCGGGGTTGCAATTGACCATGATGGTTTCGTAGCCCGCCTCGGCGAGCGCGAAGGCTGCGTGGCAGCAGCAGTAGTCGAACTCGATGCCCTGGCCGATGCGGTTGGGGCCGCCGCCGAGGATCACGACCTTGCGGCGATCCGAGGGGCGCGCCTCGTCGGCGACGCTGCCCGCGAACGGCACCTCGTAGGTCGAGTACATATAGGCGGTGGGGGAGGCGAACTCGGCGGCCGAGGTGTCGATGCGCTTATAGGCCGGGTGGACGCCGAGCGCGTTGCGCAGCGCCCGCACGTCGCGCGCCTGCTTGCCCGAAAGCTCGGCGAGGCGCTGGTCGGAGAACCCCATCCCCTTGAGGCTGCGCAAGACGTCCGCCGTCTCGGGCAGACCCCAGTCGCGCACCTTGTTCTCGGTGTCGACGATGGCCCGGATCTGCTCGAGGAACCACCTGTCGATGCGGCAGGCCTCGTAGATTTCCTCGATCCCCATGCCGAGCCGCATGGCCTGGGCGACGTAGAGCAGCCGCTCGGGGGTGGGGGTGCCGATCGCGGCGCGGATGGCGTTGCGGTTCTCGTTCGGATCGGCGCCGGCGGCGTAGCCGGGAATGCCGATCTCGTTGAGGCCGGTAAAGCCGGTCTCGAGCGAGCGCAGCGCCTTCTGCAGGCTCTCGGGGAAGGTGCGGCCGATGGCCATCGCCTCGCCGACGGACTTCATCGAGGTGGTGAGGCGGTTGTCCGCGCCCGGGAATTTTTCGAACGCGAAGCGCGGGATCTTCGTCACCACGTAGTCGATCGAGGGCTCGAAGCTCGCGGGCGTCGCGCCACCGGTGATGTCGTTTTCGAGCTCGTCGAGCGTGTAGCCGACGGCGAGGCGGGCCGCGACCTTGGCGATGGGGAAGCCCGTGGCCTTGGAGGCGAGCGCCGAGGAGCGCGAGACGCGCGGGTTCATCTCGATGACGACGAGGCGCCCGTCCTTCGGGTTGACGGCGAACTGGACGTTCGACCCGCCGGTCTCGACCCCGATCTCGCGCAGCACGGCGATCGAGGCGTCGCGCATGACCTGGTATTCCTTGTCGGTCAGCGTCAGGGCCGGGGCGACGGTGATCGAATCGCCCGTGTGCACGCCCATCGGGTCGAGGTTCTCGATCGAGCAGACGATGATGCAGTTGTCGTTCCTGTCGCGAACGACCTCCATCTCGAACTCTTTCCAGCCGAGCACCGATTCCTCGATCAGCACCTCGTCGGTCGGCGAGGCATCGATCCCGGCTTCGACGATCGAAAGGTACTCGTCGCGGTTGTAGGCGATGCCGCCGCCGGTGCCGCCGAGCGTAAAACTCGGCCGGATGATCGCCGGCAGGCCAATCACATCAAGCGCCTGGATGGCCTCGATCATGTTGTGGGCGAGCATCGAGCGGGGCGTTTCGAGGCCGATCTTCTTCATCGCCTCGCGGAAGAGCTCGCGGTCCTCCGCCTTGTCGATGGCATCGGCGTCGGCGCCGATCATCTCGACGCCGAACTTTTCGAGCACGCCCATCTTGCGCAGCGACAGCGCGCAGTTGAGCGCCGTCTGGCCGCCCATGGTCGGGAGCAGCGCGTCGGGCCGCTCCTTCTCGATGATCATGGCGACGACTTCCGGCGTGATCGGCTCGATATAGGTCGCGTCCGCCAGCTCCGGGTCGGTCATGATGGTGGCCGGGTTGGAGTTGACGAGGATGATGCGAAAGCCCTCCTCCTTGAGGGCCTTGCAGGCCTGCGTGCCGGAATAGTCGAACTCGCAGGCCTGGCCGATGATGATGGGCCCGGCGCCGATGATCAGGATGGACTTTATGTCTTGGCGCTTGGGCATGTTTCCACCGGGGTCCTGCTGGGGCGGATGGCCGGGTCCGAAAAGCGAGACCGCGTTTCGGGGCCATCTGCCGGGCGCGCGAAAAGACCGCGTGGGAAACGCGGTCTTTGCGGCGGCCGATAGGGTTAGGCCGGCTCTCTAGCCGAAGCTTTCGCCGAAGGGAAGGGGAGGCGATGGCTCAGCGGCCCTCGCGCCCCGACCCGAAGAGCGCCGCCGCGACGACCAGCAGCCAACCGAGCATGAGCCCCGCGCCGCCGAGCGGGGCGGCAAACGGGAAGAGCGCGTGGCCGAGGAGGCCGAGGCTCGATAGGTCGCCGCAAAAGAGCACGAGCGCCGCGACCAGCACCCAGCCGGCCAGAGTCGCGAGCCGCCGCGGCACGAGGCTGAGGCCGATCAGGGCCGGGGCGTGAACGAGCAGGAAGTTCCCCGCAAGGGCAAGGTTCTGGTCGGCGCGGTGGCTGCCGGCGGCGGCGAGCGCCACGCCGGCCGCGCCGCAAAGCCCCGCGAGGGTGAGAAGGGCGCGGTCGCATTCACGTGTCATGGGGTGGGATTGGCGCCTTGCGGGCCGGCGGCGCAAGCGGATTCTTCGCGTCGGGGACGACGGCCTTGCCCTGGCGCGGCCATGGTGCGAGGCTTTTCACCAAACGGATCGGAGGCCACCATGTGCCGCAACATCAAGACGCTGTTCAATTTCGAGCCGCCGGCGACGCCCGACGAGGTGCGGGCCTCGGCGCTGCAGTTCGTGCGCAAGCTCTCGGGTTTCACGCGCCCCTCGGCCGCCAACCAGGCGGCGTTCGACCACGCCGTCGACGAAGTGACGGCCGCGGCGCGAAAACTCCTCGAATCGCTCGAGACCAACGCCCCCAAGCGCAGCCGCGAAATCGAGGCGGAGAAGGCGCGCGAGCGCGGGCGCCAGCGCTTTGCGCGCGACCGGGCCCGGGCGCTGGCCGAGGTGTGAGCGGGCGGGGGACCCCAGCCTGAGGTCTCCCGTTCACGACCGTGGGAGGGAACCCGCCCCGGAAGGACCTCACCCAGAGCCTGTCGAAGGGCGAGGGCCGGGGCGCGCTCCATGCCGCGCCCTCCGTCTGCCCCCTCCACCAGGCTTCGCCTGGTCCCCCTCCCCGTGAACGGGGGAGGAGAGGCGGTGGCACCGGGCTTGACCCGGCCATCCAGCATCCCGCGCCGCGTGGGCGGGCGGTGAGGC
>DASZTU010000152.1:0-9052 GCA_035547975.1 Devosiaceae bacterium
AGCGACCCTGGCGCTGCTGCGTGACCGGCAGGCCAAGGCGCTGAACCCGCAGCCCCTGCCGCCCTGCACGCAGTGCAGCCCGAAGGACCTGAATCCGCAGCCGCTGCCGCCCCTCGAGATGCCGGAGGTCTCGCTCCGCTAATCGTCCCGCCGGTGAGGGCGGCCGGCGCCGGCCTCGCCCAGGCACAAAAAAAGGGTGGCTCACTGGAGCCACCCTTTTCATTTTCGTCTTACGACGCCCTTAGAGCGCCGCCTCGCGGTCACGGGCCCGGTCACGGGCCTGCTGCTGCACCTTGTCCTGAACCTTTTCGAAGGCGCGGACCTCGATCTGCCGGATTCGCTCGCGGCTCACATTGTATTCCTGCGCCAGTTCCTCGAGCGTCGCCGGGTTCTCCTGCAGGCGCCGGGCCTGGAAGATCGCCTTCTCGCGATCGTTGAGATCGCCCATGGCGTTGCTGAGGAGCTCCATCCGCTCGTTGTACTCCTGGCTGTTGCCGAGAGTCGTTTCCTGGTCGGGCGTCTCGTCGACGAGCCAGTCCTGCCACTCGGAAGTGCCCTCGTCCGCCCGCATCGGAGCGTTGAGGGAGGCGTCGCCGCCCAGCCGCTGGTTCATCGAGATCACGTCTTCCTCGGAAACCTGGAGGGTCGTCGCGATCTGCTTGATCTGGTCCGGATGCAGGCTCCCATCGTCGAGCGCGGCGATCTGCCCCTTCACCTTCCTGAGGTTGAAGAACAGCCGCTTCTGCGCCGCAGTGGTGCCGATCTTCACCAGCGACCAGCTGCGCAGCACGTACTCTTGAATGGCTGCCCGGATCCACCACATCGCATAGGTGGCGAGGCGGAAGCCCTTGTCGGGCTCGAAGCGCTTGACGGCATGCATCAACCCGACATTGCCCTCCGAGATCACCTCGGAAATGGGCAGGCCATAGCCGCGATATCCCATGGCGATCTTCGCCACGAGCCTCAGGTGCGACGTGATGAGCTTCTGCGCCGCGGCCGGATCGGCATGCTCCTTGTACCGCTTGGCGAGCATGAACTCTTCGTCCGGCTCAAGCATCGGAAACTTGCGGATTTCCTGGAGATAGCGGCTGAGACCGCCTTCCGACGACAGAATTGGTAGATTTGACTGGGCCATTAGTCCCCCTTTCCTCCCCCGCATTCGCGGCGGGCACGGTCACGGGCCCCGGCACTCGCGGGCGGTGTCCACCCGGCGGGCGCACCTGCGTTCGGGCGCACCTGTGACCAAGACATGATATAGGCGCCGTCCGGCCAATGATAAGACCCGCGGCCCCGCGCACAACGCAGGGCAGCCATCATGGTTACGCATAGTAACCTTGTTGCGATCGGTTACCGTTGCCGGCTCACGATCCCGGGAGGGCCCGATCATAGGCTTCGAGCGCTTCCGCCAACGTCTCGAGGTCGGCGGGAAGGGCCGCCTCGAATGACATTTCCTCACCTGTAACGGGGTGAACGAAATCCAGTTCCGCCGCATGCAAAGCCTGTCGCCTGAGGTTCTGGATGATTTGAGCGAGGGGTGGCGGCAGGCGGTTCGCCTTCGTGGCATAGCCCGACGCGTAGAGCGGGTCGGCCACGACCGGATGCCCGATATGGGCCATGTGCACCCGGATCTGATGGGTTCGCCCCGTCTCGAGCACGCAAACCACCCGCGTGATGTCCCAGCCCTCCCCTCCATAGCGTGCTTCGGTCTGGTAGTGCGTGATCGCCTCTCGCCCATCGCGCCGCACCGCCTGCTTGAGGCGATTGTGCGCGTCGCGCCCGAGCGGCAGGTCGACCGTGCCGCGCCCGCTCTCGATCATGCCCCAGACGAAGGCGATGTAGGCCCGGTGAAGCGGCCCCGTGCGGCCGTGGTCGGCGAACTGCTCGGCGAGCCCCCGATGGGCGGCCTCCGTCTTGGCCGCGACCATTACGCCGGACGTGTCCTTGTCCAGCCGGTGCACGATGCCCGGGCGCTTGACGCCGCCGATGCCCTTGAGGCTTGCCCCGCAGTGATGGAGCAGGGCGTTGACCAGCGTGCCGCTCGGGCTCCCCGGCGCCGGGTGCACCACCATGCCCGCCGGTTTGTTGACGACGATGAGGTCGTCGTCCTCGTAGAGGATGTCGAGCGGAATGGCTTCCGGCTCGGGCTCGGCCTCTTCCGGCTCGGGGGCCACGAGAAGCACCTCGTCGCCAAGCTTGAGCTTGCGTTTCCCCTCGATCACCGTCTCGCCATTGATCGAAACGGCCCCCTTCTCTATGAGGTCTTTCACCCGCGCGCGGCTGAAGACGCCGAGGCCGCGCGCCAGGGCGCCGTCGAGGCGGTCTCCCGCCGCCCCGGCATCGACCACGAAGGTCCAGTCGACCTCCTCACCGGATGTTTCCTGCATGAGCACTCCTGCCCCCGATGAGCCGAAGCTGACGCCGGAAGCCGCCGCGATCATCGCGCGCGCGCGCAAGTCCTTCGTCTTCACCATCGGGTTGCTGATCGTGGGCTTTATCGTCATTGCGGGCGCGGTTGTCTACCGGGCCACGATGACGGGCCCCCAACCGAGCCCCGGGGCGGCGGGCGCGGCGGCCTACGCGGCGCCGGCGGTCAAGGTGCCGCAGGGCGCGACGATCGTCTCGGCGGTCGCCTCGGGCGGCGAGATCAGCGTGACATATAAGAACGGCGCGGCGACGAGCCTGCGCATCTTCGATGGAAAGACCGGCGCCATCCTGCGCGAGGTGCCCATCGTCGGGGAATAGCCCGGCCGATCCCTCAGTTCCGGCTCTGCAACTCGCGCAGGGCCGCCATCCGGTCGGCCACCGATCCGTTCCCCGTTCGCGGCAGGCTGACCGGCGCACTGGCCGGACGGGGCGGAGGCGCAACCCGGACCGGGATGGTGTCGACCTTGCGCCCATCGTCGGCATAGCGCTGCACGCGGTCGAACAGGCTCTCCTCGGGATCGGGATCGGTGTGGTTGTCGACTGCATAGATCAGCCGGCTCACGTCGGACGCGATGTCGTTGAGCCGCTCGCGCAGGTGCGACTGTTCGAGACGATCGGTGTCCCACTCGGCCATCACCTGCGACTCGACGGAGAGCACCTTTTCGCGCAGCGCCTCGACCTGCGCTTCGAGCGAGAGCTTTTCCGCCAGCAACTGCTCGTGCTTGGCGGCCCCGTTGGCGAGCTTTTGCGTGCTCTCCTCGAGCAACGCATTGAGCCGGCTCTCGGCGTTGGCGATGCGCACCTCGGCCTCGACGAGGTCCTGGCCGGTCTTGCTCGCCGCGTCGTCACGGTCGGCAATGTTCCGGCGCAATTCGCTCATCGCCCGGTTGAGCTCGGCCGAACGCTTGTCCTGCCGCTCGAGGTGCGTGAGCAGCGTCTTCGCCTGCTCCTCGAGGAACCCGGCCCGCTTCCGCTCGACCGAGAGGGCCGTCAGCAGTTCGTCGATGTCCTCGTCGTAGCGGCCGGTGAGCGCCTGGCCCTCGATCCTGAGGCTGGGCGGCAGGTCGGAGCGGATCGCCGCCCGTGCGCTTTCGAGCTCGGCGCTTTTTTCGACGAGCTCGCGATCGCGCAGCTGGAGGCGCTGGGCGAGGTCGGCGCTCTCCCGCTCGAGATCGAGAATGCGCGACCGCAGCTCGGCCTCGCGCTCCTCGAGCTCGCGGACCACGGACAGCTGCTCCTCGCGCTCGGTCTTGAGCTGCGCGAGGTCGGTGCGCTTGCGGTTGACGTCGCCCAGCTGCTCGGAGAGGCGCTTGCGCAGCGCCTCGACGTTCATTTCGAGCCGCCGCGTCGAGAGGGCGAACTCGGCACGCAGCTGGTCCTTGTCGGCCCGGAACTCGGCCAGCGTGATCGGCGTCGCCGCCTCGATGCGCTTCCGCGTCAGGCGCACCGCCCGCCGCCAGATCGCGGGCATGATCATCAGCATGACGAGGGTGGCGACGAGCGCCCCCAGCGCAAAATACATCATGCTTTCGATGCTCATCTGACCACTCTCCGCACGTGCCACAACCCTGGGCATAACGCCGGACGGCAGTCTACCGAATCCGGTCGGAAATGCCCATGCCCGCCGCACCGGCGAACAAGCCGTGGCGGCGGATGTGGTTACCCGGCGGCAGGACGCCCGTCCGGCGCGAGCCCTTCAGCCGCTCAGAAGGGGTTCCAGGTGGCGTCGGGCGTGAATTTCAGGTAGCCGGCGTTGATTCCGAGCCGGGCCCCGACGCCCGAGCGGATCGGCACGACGACGATGTCGCCCTTCTTGAGCACGGTCATGCCGAGCCCGCCCACCACATAGGCCGAGCCGTTCAACCCGGGATAGCGGCCATAGATGGCCCGCACGTCCGGCAGGTTGTAGACAAGCATCATGACCTTCGAGCCGTCACCGCCGAAATCGAACCCGACGCTCGGCCCCTGCCAGTAGACCGCGAGGTCGCCGGCATTGCGCGTGTACATCGTCCCCTGCCCGTACCGCGCACCCAGCACCACCGCGCCGCTTCCCTCGTCGCCGAGGATGTAGCCGTTCGGCAGCCCGAACTGCGACACCGCGCGCTCGATGACGGAGGCAAGCCCCTGGGCCACCGAGCCGAAGAAGGCGCCGCCGGTCTCGACGAGCTCGTCCGCCGTGTAGGTGTCGCCGACCGACCCGGCGCGCGCCGCTGCGGCCGGCGCTGCCGTCCAGAACATTGCCGCGACCGCCACCAGAGCAAGAGCCAGGCGTTTGAACATGTCGGTCTCCACACTGAATGGTAAAGGCGGCGTTTACGAACGGCTCACCTATTGCCGGTAGGGTGCCGCGCAGAGAATCGCCGAAAGATGGGCGATCATGACGGCGATGATGCGGCAAATCCGTAAACAAACATTAACCATGCTGCTCGGGGTCGGCCTTCTCGCCGCCGTGCTCCCGGGCGCGCGGGCCGACGGGCTCGACGGGCTCATCGTCACCGATCCCCTGACCGGCGTCGCCCTCGATGGTTTTGACCCGGTGAGCTACTTCACCGAGGCCGACCCGCTCCCCGGCCTGCCGGACTACGAATACGACTGGCAGGGCGTCCCCTGGTACTTCGCCAACGCCGCCAACCGGGACGTATTCATGCGCAACCCCGAAGTGTACGCCCCCCAGTTCGGCGGGCACGCGACGACGGCCCTCTCGGAAGGGTATCTGTCGGACGGCGATCCGCGGCTCTATCTCGTCGTCGCGCAGCGACTCTATCTCTTCTATTCGCCGGCGACGCGCGACGGCTTCATTGCCTCCCCCGGCAGGGTCATCGAGGCGGCAAGCAAGCATTGGGCCGCCTTTGCGGCCTCCCACCCCGCCCCCGATACGACGGCCGCAACGTCGGCTGGCGGGCTTGTCGCCAGCGCCGCGACGGCCACCAATGCGACCCCGTTCCCCGCAGGTTTGGTCGGCCCCGTGGCGCCCGGTGGGCACGATCTCGCGCCTCAGCCCGCGACCTTCCTCGCGCCAACCCCCTAACCGTTGTTCTCCCCCGCAAGGCAAGTCATGCTCAATGAACTGATTCCTCCTTCCGACGCACGGAGCCCCGCAATGCCCGATATCATCGAGCTCAAGGCGACCGACCTCGCGGCCATGCTGTGCTCCCGGGTCTGCCACGATCTCATCAATCCGGTGGGCGCGATCGGGAACGGCCTCGAGGTGCTGGCCGACCCGAGCCAGACGGAGATGGCGCCCTTCGCCCGCGACCTCATCGCCAATGCCGCCAAGCAGGCCCGCGCCAAGCTCGAATTCGCCCGCCTCGCCTATGGCGCCTCCTCGACCGCCGGGACCGAGCTCGATACGCGCGAATGCGAGCGCGTCGCACGGCTGTTCTTTGAAATCGAAAAGGCCGAGCTCGATTGGCAGGTGCCGCTGATCCTGCTGCCCAAGCACAAGGCAAAGCTGCTGATGAACATGCTGCTCATCGGCGTGGGCGCCGTGCCACGCGGCGGCTACGTGCGCGTGGAGGTCGAAGGGCCGGCGGGAGAGGAGCGGTTCAGGATTTCGGCAAAGGGGCCGAAGACGCTCATTCCCTCGGGAGCCGAAAGCCTCGTTTCGGGCAATCCGGCCGAGGGCGTCGACGCGCGCGGCATCCAGCCCTTCTACACCGGCCTTCTCGCCCGCATGACGAACATGTCGGCGCAGATCGGGCTCGAGGGCGACGAGTTTGTCTTTACCGCAACGCCGATCCCGCCGCCGGCCGCCATTGCCGCCGCCTGACGGCGTCCGGCGCCGCCGTCCGCAATCCCGCAAGATTGTGGTAACCATTCGTAGTAAGTTTTGCGGGATAGTTTGGAACGCCGGGCGCCTTCCCTGCTGCGCCGGCGTTTCGCGTCGTTATGGGACCTGCCGATGAAATCCTGCCTCGTCGTCGACGATTCGAGCGTCGTGCGGAAAGTGGCCCGCCGCATCCTCGAAGATCTCGACTACATCGTCGACGAAGCCGAGGACGGGCAGGAAGCGTTCGACAAGTGCCGCCAGGAAATGCCCGACGCCGTCCTGCTCGACTGGCAGATGCCGATCATGGGCGGGCTCGAGTTCCTGAAGCTGCTGCGCGCCTATGTCGGCGGTGACCGCCCGCGCGTCGTCTATTGCACGACCGAGAACGACATCGGCCATATCGCCATGGCGCTCAAGGCCGGCGCCAATGACTACATGATGAAGCCGTTCGACCGCGAACTGCTGGAATCGAAGTTCCAGGACGAGCACGCCGCCTGAACCGGGCGGGGGCCTCACCCTGGCCTTTGAAGACGTCGCGGGACAACCGGGTGCCGGCCTCGACCTCGCCCTGAGCCTGTCGAAGGGCGAGGTCCCGACCGAACCCGCCATCCAGACCACCGCGCCCCACTCGCGGCAAAGGCGGCCTTGCCCATCGGGAACTTCGCGGGAGCCGCGGCGGGGAAGTCCGCAAATGACGCGCTGAACAGTCTGGCGGTGCCGCACGTCTCCCTCCCCCTTGTGGGGAGGGTGGCGGCAGCCGGGTGGGGTCAGCCACGCGCGCAGCGCTTGCATCCACCCCCAACCCTTGATCCCTCCCCACAAGGGGGTGGGAAAAAACGGGGCGGCCGTGTGCGTGGCCATGGTTCGACAAGCTCACCATGAGAGGAATTCTGGACACGGCTTGCCGCTCCGGGCAAAGCACCGTGGGAAAGGAACAGCCGCGCCCGCCCATTGAAACTCAGCCGGGGAGTTCGCCGACCTGACTGGGAAGAAGGACCTCACCCTGAGCCTGTCGAAGGGCGAGGTCCGAAGCGCAAGCCGCACCGCCTCATGGCCGGGGCTTGATCCGGCCATCCAGACCACCGCGCCGCAAGCGCAGACGGCGATGCCAGCTGGATCCCCGGGTCAAGCCCGGGGATAACGGCGGTTGGGGCACGGCCCCGCAAGACAAAAACCTACTTTGCGGCGGGGGCGGCAGCCGGCGTCGGCGCGGGGGCAGCCGCGGCCTGCTTGGGACTATCCTTGCCCCAGGTCGCGAACACGTCGTTGAACAGCTGCTGCGCCTTGTCGTCCTTCTCGAGCGTGATGATCGCCTTCTTGCCGGTGGCATAGATGATGGCGAGGTCCATCCACTTGCGCGAGGTGAGGAGGTCCTTGTTGGTCGCCTCATCCTGCGATGAGGATGAGAGCGCGAAGAGGAACGAGTTGCCGACGACCCGCGCCGACGCCCCGACGAGCGGCGTCCCCTGTACCAGTTCCTCGTTCTTGAGCAGCACGCCGGGCAAACCGGAAATGGCGCCGCCGATAAAACTGTCGGTGACCGAGAAATTGATCTCCATCAGGTGGCTCGCGGGGAGCGTCGGATCGGAGTTCTTGCGGATCAGCACCGAGACGCCGAGATTTCGCGCCGGAATGGTGGCCTTGCCGATAAGGGTCGGCTGGCCCATTTCGTCCGTTCCCTTGCTCCACTCGACGGTTCCCGAGAAGGGCACGGCACCGGTGGTTCCATCCTGCGACGCCTCTAGCAGCAGCGACTGGCTGCCTCCGGCGGCCGCCGCATCCGCGGGGGCCTGCCCGGCAGCGCCGGGCGCCGGGGCGGCCGCGTTATCCGCGCCCTGGCTCAGCCGCTCTTCACTCTTGGGTGCGCCCGCCGTCTGCGCCGAGGGTTCCGCTGCAGGTGCGGCCGGCGCCGGGACAGCCGCGGCGCCGGGCGCGGTCGTCAAGGCTTCATTGGCCTTGGCTGGAGCGCTCGGGGCGGGCTCGGTGTTGGTCTGCGCCGCTGCAGGGGCGGGAGCCACTGGTGTTGCGTCCGGTTTGGTCGCCGGCTGGGCCGTCGCCGCCGTGCGGCCGAACATCGCGTCGAAATCGATATAGCCTTCGTGCCAGGCCCAGAACGTGCCACCGCCGGCCGCGAGCAGCAGCACGAGAAACACCACGAGGAAGATGGTCAGCGCACTGCCGCCGCCGCGCTCCTGTTCCGGCGCGGCACGGGCAAAAGCCGGCTCCTCCGCCTCTGCAGCAACGCCGGGATCGGCTGAACCGCGACGCCGCCCCGGCGTCGAACGCCCGGTCGGGGGCGCCTCGTCCACCTCGGGCTCGCCATCGTTGCGGGCCTCGCGCTCGAGGGTGGCGATCGCCCTTTCGATGGCGACCTGCGCCTCCCCTTCGGAAGGATCGTCCTCGAGCTCGACTTCCCGGACACTCGAGGCAGCGGTATTGGTCGGCGTGGCCCGCGGCAGCTGAATGGGCTCGGCGGGTTTGCGCGCCGTCGGCGCCGCGGCTGCGCTAACCCCGTTAGCCCGCCGGGTGGCGGTCGGCTCGGGCGCGACACGGCCATTGGCGCGTGCACTCTTGGCCGCTTCCGCCCGCGCGACGATCGCCGGCACCGGCCGGCTTTCTGCCACGGCGCGTCCATTGGCGCTGGCGGGCTTGCGCGGCGGACGCTGCTCGATGCGGAACATCGGCGGCTCGGGATCGGGCTCTTCCTCGACCGGATCGGGCGGGGCTTCCTCGGCTTCGATCTCGGGCACCTCGGCGAGGTCCGCCTCGGCGGCCGCGATGATATCCTCGATCGTCTCGGTCTCTTCTTCCTCGGGCTCCGGCTCGGGTTGCGGCTGCGGTACGGCGCGCGGGAAGACG
>DASZTU010000153.1:0-12825 GCA_035547975.1 Devosiaceae bacterium
GGCGGCGATTTCGGCGTCCTCGACCGGCAGGATCTGCGGCAGGAGCTCGATCACCGTCACCTCGGTGCCCATGGTGCGGTAGAACGAGGCGAACTCGATGCCGATCGCGCCCGAGCCCATGATCAGCAGCGACTTCGGCAGTGTCGCCGGCTTCATCGCCTCGAAATAGGTCCAGATGCGCTCGCCATCCGGTTCGATGCCTGGCAGGACGCGCGGGCGCGCCCCCGTCGAGATGATGATGTTCTTGGCCGTGTAGGTGCCCGGGCCCAGGGGGTTTTTCGGACCCGGCCACTGCGGCTCCACCGGTTTCTTCCGGGTCTTCTCGACCACGATTTCGCCCGGCTTGGTGATCGTCGCCTCGCCCCAGATGATGTCGACCTTGTTCTTCTTCATCAGGAACTGGACGCCGTTGTTCATCTGCCCGGCAATCTTGCGCGAGCGGTCGACGATGGCGCCAAGGTCGTAGTCGAAGGCCGTGGCCTTGAGGCCGTAGGTCGCGGCATGCTGCATGTGCGAATAGACCTCGGCGGTCCTGAGCAGCGCCTTCGTCGGAATGCACCCCCAGTTGGAGCAAATGCCCGCCATGTGCTCGCGCTCGACGATCGCCGTCTTGAGGCCGAGCTGGGCGGCGCGGATCGCGGCCGTGTAGCCGCCGGGGCCGGCGCCGATGATAATGAGATCGTAAGAATCGGCCATGAATTAATCCTTCACCATCAGGAGCCAGTCCCGCCCCGGCGCCGTGCTCCCGGGGAAGCGCGCCATGGGCCGGCTGGTGCGAACCGAGAACCCGTGTCGTTCGTAGAGGCGCCGGGCGTCCGCGTTGACGTCTTCAACGATCAGGGACAGGCCACCCGCGGCGGTCGCGCGGCGCTTGCCATCCGCGGCTTCGAGCAGCCGCGAGCCCACCCCACGGCCCCGCCATGGGATGTGGACGCCGAGCATGCTGATGAACCACGTCCCTTCCGCCGCCGCCTCGAGTTCGAGCAGCGGTACCATGAACGGGGCGGTGTCCGGTGGAACCGGCCTGCCCTTCTGCGGCTCGCGATAGCCGAGCAGCATGCCGGCCACTTCTCCGGCGGGAGCGTCGGCCATCGTGGCGTTGCGCCAATTGAACGTCTCGTCGTCCCGCAGCACCTCGAGCCGACCGATCTCGATCGGATCGTAGCTCTCGCCCGCCTCGTCCTCGGCTGCCCAGCCGCGCGCGATCCCGCCATGGGTCGCGACGTTGATGAGCAGCGCGATGTCGCTCGCATCGGACGGGCGAGCCGGCCGGATGGTGATCTCGGCGGTCACAGCCCGAGCGTCTCCTTGACCAGCGGCACGAGCCCCTCGCCGATCGCACGTGTATTGGCCGCATCGAGATGGATGCCGTCGACGGGTGTCGGCGTTGCGACCTTCGCCGCGTCGAAAAAGCCCGTCCCCAGTTCCTCGGCGGCGCGGGAATAGTGGCCCGCGAGCCGCTGCGATTGCGCAATGGCGCCCTCGAACATCGGACCGAGATCCGCATGGGTCGTGGCGATCACCTGCGGCGGCGAAACAATGATGATTTTCGGCGCCGGCGCGTTGAAGGCGTAGGGGTGCGTCCTGACGATCTCGATCAGCCGCCGCATCCCGAACGCGGCGCCGAGCGCCGTGCCGTTGATGAAGGGTTTGAGGTCGTTCGTCCCGAGGAAGAGGATCACGAGGTCGAGCGGCGTGTGCGACGACAGGAGCGTCGGCAGCACGGTCACGCCGTTCCGATCGGCCGCCGCGCTCCAGTCGTCGAAGGCGGTGGTCCGCCCCCCGAGGCCCTCGGCGATGACCCGCGCCGCCCCGCCGAGCCCCTTTTCGAGCACGGTGGGCCAGCGGTCCTCATAGGCGTGCCGCTGCTGGTTGTCCGCGTCATGGCCATAGGTGAGGCTGTCGCCATAGGCGAGAATGACTTTCTGTGTCGCCATTTATGCCAGCATCATGATCGGGTTTTCGATGAGTTCCTTGAAGGCGGCCAGGAGCTCGGCGCCCAGCGCGCCATCGACCGCCCGATGGTCGCAGGAGAGCGTCACCGTCATGAAGTGGCCGGTCTTGACCTGCCCCCGCTCCGCATAGACCCGCTCCTCGCCGGCGCCGACCGCGAGGATCGTGCCGTGCGGCGGGTTGATCACCGCGGCAAATTCACGGATGCCGTACATGCCGAGATTGGAGACCGAGGTCGTGCCGCCCTGGTACTCCTCGGGCTTGAGCTTTCTCGACCGCGCGCGGCCGGCGAGGTCCTTGACCTCCTCCGAAATCTGCCGGAGCGACTTCGTTTCGGCTGCCCGCACCACCGGGGTGAACAATCCGCCCGGCACCGCGACCGCGACCGCCACGTCCGAGTGCTTGTGGTAGAGCACGGAATCCACCGCCCAGGTGGCATTGGCCGTGTGCACCTTCTGCAGCGCGTGCGCCCAGGCCTTGATGACGAAGTCGTTGACCGACAGCCGGTAGATCGGCTTGCCGTCCTTGAGCGGGGCGGCGTTGTTGATGTGCTCGCGGGCGGCGAGCAGCGCGTCGATCCGGCAATCGAGCGTCAGGTAGAAGTGCGGCACCGTCTGCTTGGATTCGGTCAGCCGTGCCGCGACCGTCCGGCGCATGCCGTCATTGGGTACGATTTCGTAGCTGCCCTCGGGGTAAAGAGCCATGACCTGCTGCTTGGACATGCCGGGCGCCAGCGCGGGGGCACCACCGGCCACGGCGGGCGCCGCCTTGCCTGCAGCCGCCGGCTTGAGCGACAGCCGGCCGGATTTCACCGCCTCGATGTCGGCCTTGATGACCCGGCCATGAGGGCCGGAGCCCGGCACGGCGCCGACGTCGATCCCCGCCTCCCTGGCCAGACGCCGCGCCAGTGGGGACGCAAAAATCCGGCCCGACGCGCCGTTCGCAAGCGGAAACTCGTCGGTCTTGCCGGAGGCCTCCGACGCGGGGATGTTGCGCGCCTCGGCGGGGGGAGCCGCCGGCGCGAAATTCGTGTTGGCGGCTTTGCCGCTGGCCGCGGCGCTCACCGCTTGCGCGGCGTTCTGCTGCAGGGCCGCCCGCTCGACAGACTCGCTTCCCGCCCGCTGCGCTTCGGCCGCCTTCGGCGGTGGCGCCGGGGGCGCAGGCGCGGCCGTGGGGGCCTTGACGTCGGCCGCGTTCTCGCCCTCCTCGAGGAGCACGGCGATGACGGAATTGACCTTCACGCCCTCGGTGCCTTCGGGCACCACGATCTTGCCGATCTTGCCCTCATCGACCGCCTCGACTTCCATCGTCGCCTTGTCGGTCTCGATCTCGGCGATCACGTCGCCGGAGGTGACGCTGTCGCCCTCCTTGACGTGCCACTTGGCCAGCTTCCCTTCCTCCATGGTGGGAGAGAGCGCCGGCATGGTGATGTTGATGCTCATGGCCTTACTCGCCGATGTCTTCGTTCCAAAGCGACGGATTGTTCCTGATGAACTCCGCCATCATGTGCGTGCAGCGCTCCTCGCCGGCGTCCTTGACCTCGACGCCCGCCAGGCTCAGCACATCCTGAAAGCCCCTGAAGTTCCTGGACTCCGCGACGACCACGCGTGAAATGCCGAACTGGATGATGGTGCCGGTGCACATCATGCAGGGTGAGAGCGTGGTGTAGCAGGTCACGTCCCGGTAGGTTTTCTGCCGGCCGGCGTTCTGGATTGCGTCCATTTCGCCGTGGAGGATCGGATCGCCCTTCTGCACCCGCCTGTTGTGCCCCCGACCGATGATCTCGCCATTGCGGACGAGCACCGAGCCGATCGGAATGCCGCCCTCGCTCAGGCCTTTTTGCGCCTCCTCATAGGCGGCGTCGAGGAATTTCTGGTCCAGTTCTTCCTGCGTGGGCATGGGCTAGCGGTCTCCGGCGTAGAGCGGTTGCGGGCTCTCGTTGAAGCCGAGAGGCTTGTCGAGGGGCCAGAGGTCGGCGAGAGAGAAGGTGACGGCGTCAAACGGAGCGGCGCGTACCTCGTCGGCGGAGTTCCATCCGCCAAGTCTTGTCCACCTGCCAGTCCTTAATTCAAAGGCTTCCAGTATTTGCTGGCGTGGATCGATGATCCACATGTGCGGCACACCTGCGCCGCCGTAGCTGCTCATCTTGAGCGTGCGATCCCGCGTTTCCGTCGAGGCGGAGAGTATTTCACAGAGCCAGTCCGGCCTTACCGAGAAATACGGTGTCTCGGGATGAGTTGCGAGGTTTTCGGCACGCCAAGCGGCCAAATCGGGCACCAGCACCTCCGACCCAAGATGAAGTTCGGGCTCATCGGCGAATACCCAGCCGCCGGGCCCCCCAGCACCCTTTTGGAAAGCGGGCCCCAGTTCAAATGCCAGCGCCATTGCTGTGGTCACGTGCCGCCGCGAGGGACGCGGATGCGTCAACAAACGGCCGCCGATGATCTCGGCAACCAGATGCGGGGGCACCGCCTCAAGGTCGGCGTAGGTTGCAGGTCCTTTTTCCAATGCCGCCTCGCGCTTGTTGACGACTTCCGCCATCCCTAGCCCCGGTACGTCACGGCATTGACCGCCGCGACCACTTCGTCGACGCTCGGCAGCGCCAGCTTCTCGAGGTTGGCGGCGTAGGGCATCGGGACGTCCTTGCCGGTGACGCGGGTCGGCGGCGCGTCGAGGTAGTCGAACGCCTCGTTGACGACGCGAGAGGCGAGTTCGGCGCCGATGCCGCCCTGCGGCCAGCCTTCCTCGACGGTGACCAGCCGGCCGGTCTTCTTCACCGATTCAACCACCGTCGCCGAATCCATCGGGCGCAGGGTCCTGAGGTCGATGAGCTCGACATCCACCCCCTGCCCGACAAGCTTTTCGGTCGCCTGGCTCGCGTAGCGCATTCCCATCGAGAAGCTGACGATGGTCACGTCCTTCCCCTCACGCACGATGCGCGCCTTGCCGATCGGCAGCACGTAGTCGTCGAGCTTGGGGACGAGGCCCGTCGAGCCGTAGAGGATTTCGTTCTCGAGAAAGACGACCGGCGTGTTGCTCCGGATCGCCGCCTTGAGCAGACCCTTGGCATCGGCCGCCGAAAACGGCGCGATGACGTAGAGGCCGGGCACGTGGCTGTACCAGGCCGAATAGTCCTGGCTGTGCTGGGCGGCGACGCGCGCCGCGGCGCCGTTCGGGCCGCGGAAGACGATCGGCGCGTGCACCTGCCCGCCGGACATGTAGAGCTGCTTGGCGGCTGAGTTCACCACCTGGTCGATCGCCTGCATGGCAAAGTTCCAGGTCATGAACTCGACGATCGGCCGCAAGCCCGCAAAGGCGGCGCCGACCCCGAGACCTGCAAACGCATGCTCGGTAATGGGCGTATCCACCACGCGCTGCGGCCCGAACTCATCGAGCAGGCCCTGGGAAACCTTGTAGGCGCCGTTGTACTCGGCGACTTCCTCGCCCATGAGGAAGACGTCGGGATCGCGGCGCATCTCCTCGGCCATCGCTTCGTTGAGCGCCTGCCGAACCGTCATCTCGACCATTTCGACGCCGGCCGGCAGGTCGGGATCGGCGGCCGGCTGAAACTGAGGAGCCGCAGCCGCGGCTGCCTTGGCGGGTGCGGGCGGCGGCACGGGAGCCTCGGCGGTCACCATTGAAGGCGAGGCGGCGGCCGCGGCCGTCCCACCTTGATCGGCCGCAGGGGCTTTGGGCGCCTGCGGCGGCAACTCGCCGGGCGTCTCGCCTTCGCCGAGGACCAGGGCAATCGGGGTGTTGACCTTCACCCCTTCCGTGCCTTCCGGGACCAGGAGCTTCGTCACCTTGCCGGAATCGACGCTCTCGACCTCCATGGTCGCCTTGTCGGTCTCGATCTCGGCCAATACGTCGCCGGGATTGACCGTATCGCCTTCCTTGACCAGCCATTTCGAGAGTTTCCCCTCCTCCATGGTGGGCGACAGGGCGGGCATCAGGATGTTGGGCATGGGCGCTGTCTCGTGCTTACGGGGCGGCCGGATCCGGCTGGTGCATGCCGAAGATGTTGCCTTCGGTGTCCTTGCCGTAAAAGTTCCAGCCGACCTTGGGAATGGAGTGTTTTGGGACCGCGATCTCACCGCCGAGCGAGGTCAACCGGGCGATTGCCGCATCGAGGTCGTCGACCTCGACGGTGCTGACCCAGGCGATCACCTTGTCGCCCGAGCCGCCCCGGCGCTTGACCATGCCGCCATTGATGCCGGGCTGGTCGTCCGGGCCGGTCGTGACGAGGTAGTAAAAGTCCGCCATGTATTCGGTGAACGTCCAGCCGAACAGGGCCTCGTAGAAGGCGCGGGCGCGCCCAAGGTCGTCGGCATGAATCTCGAAGTGGATCACCCGGCCCATGGCTCAGCCCCTCGCCCGGCAGCATGCATCGAGAGCTGGGGCGGGCCGTTCTGCGCGTCGATGAAGGTCACGGCCCAGAGCAGGAAGCTGCAGGCAACGACGCCGAGGAAGAACATCATGGCGCGCAAAAAGAGGTTGGAATGCCGGATCGTGCCCGCTCCGGCGAGATAGGCGAGTTCCGGAAACTTCCAGCGGCCGAGAAGCCGCAGCGCCCGCAACCGCTTGCCCTGCGGCACCATGACGAGAATGCGCACCGCCGCATAGACCACCACCGCCCACGAGCCCACGGCCATGACCGCCAGCACCGCGCTCAGCAGCGGGACCATCGGCGGCGTCAGGCGTCCGCATAGACGTCGGTCCACAGCTCCGCCGCATCCGGCTCGGGATCGGCGGTCGCGAAGTCGGCGGCCTCGGACACGATCGCCCGCACCTCCGTCTCGATCTGCTTGAGACTTTCGTCGGTCCCGTACTTCTTTTCGAGGATTCGGGCCTTCACCTGCTCGATCGGGTCGTGCTCCGCGCGCATCGTGGCGACCTCGTCCTTCGAGCGGTACTTCGCCGGGTCGGACATCGAGTGGCCGCGGTAGCGGTAGGTCATCATCTCGAGGATATAGGGACCGTTGCCCTCGCGCGCATAGGCAATGGCACGGCGCGCGGCATCGCGCGTCATGCGCACATCCATGCCGTCGACCTGCTCTCCCGGAATATCGAAGCCTTCCCCGCGCCGCGCGAGATTGGGCTGCCCGGAAGCGCGCTCAATCGAGGTGCCCATGCCGTAGCGGTTGTTCTCGATGATATAGACCACCGGCAGCTTCCAGAGCTTGGCCATGTTGAAGCTCTCATAGACCTGCCCCTGGTTGGCGGCGCCGTCACCGAAATAGGTGAGGCTCACGGTGCCGTCGCCCCGGTATTTGGCTGCAAACGCCAGCCCGGTGCCGAGGGAAACCTGCGCGCCCACGATGCCGTTGCCGCCGTAGAAGCGGTGCTCGCGGGAGAACATGTGCATCGAGCCGCCCTTGCCTTTGGAGAGGCCGCCCTCCCGTCCGGTCAACTCGGCCATCACCCGCTTCGGTTCGAGACCCATGGCCAGCATGTGGCCGTGGTCGCGATAGCCGGTGATCTGCGCGTCCTCGCCCTTGCGCGACGCCATGGTCACGCCGGTCACCACCGCTTCCTGGCCGATATAGAGGTGGCAGAAGCCGCCGATCAGGCCCATGCCGTACATCTGGCCGGCCTTCTCCTCGAAGCGGCGGATGAGCAGCATGTCGCGGTAGGCCGCGAGTTCCTCGTCCTTGTTGAATTCGGGAATGTTCGGAAGAGTGGGCTTTGCCGCCGCCTTGCGCGCCATCAGCAGTGCTCCCGGAGGTTCGAGCGGTGGCCGATTGGGCCACGGGCTTGAATATAATGCAAGCCCGCCGCCGAGGCCAACTAGCTCACGCTCTCAGGAAACCCCGCTATCAGTCTATGCCTCTTGCGATAGTCGGGCTTGACTGATCTTGAGTTAATTCGGCTGCTGAACCGGAAATCGGTAAACCGGTCTTCGGATCGGTCATGACCAAAAGGTCCTCGGGCGGCGCCATCTGCAGCAGCGCGAGCCCCTTCTCGGAGAGGATATCGGGATCGAGGCTCGTCGGATCGAACAGGCTGTTGCGATGCTGGTAGGAATCGATTTCGGCCGCAAGGCTCGCCGATTTGGCCTTGAGGTCCTCGATGTCGGCCCGCATCTGCTTCTGGCTCTCGATGCCGAACTGGCCGCCGATCACGTTGTAGCCGAGATAGGCCTGGAACGCGAGCAGCAGCACGGTGACGAGCAGCGAGCGCCAGAGCGCGGGTTTCTTGAGTCGGGTGGACATCGGCGATCCCTGAAGCATCCCGACTATGGGGAACTAGGCTTAAGGATCGGTTGAGCGGTTCAGCCGCGCCTCGCCCAATAGAGGGCGGTCGACATGTTGCGCTCGACCCGGCCGCCGAACTCGGTCGCGGCAATCGCCTCGAGGGCATCGAGCAGCCGCTCGCGCTCGCCCGCCGCGAGCACGGAAAATTGCGAGAAGGTCGCGTAGAGCGCCCGGACCGCGGCCGGATCGAGGACGAGACTCCAGCGCAGGATGTCGTGGCCGATTTCCGCGAACGCGCCGGTCCCCTCGAGGTCGGCGATCCGGGCCTCGGAATCGAGCGCGAACGGATGCCGCCAGTTCTGCGGTTGCGAGGGGGTCTGCGAGAGCCCCGAAAGCAACGCCGCCGTGGCGTCGTGAAATGGGTCGGGACGTTCCGCATCGCCGAAGACGTTCCACCACATGGCCCACCAACCGCCCGGCCGCAGCAGCCCCGCGGCCTTGGCCAGCGCGGGCCGCTGCTCGAGCCAGTGAAAGGCGGTTGCCGAGCACCCGAGGTCGAACGCCTCCGCCGGCAGCGTGGCTTCCTCGAACGGCGCCACGAGAACGCTCAGCCGGCTGTCCGGCGACCGCTCGCGCAGCTTGGCGGCGAGGCGCTCATCCGGCTCGATGGCGACCAGCGAGCGAATGCCGGCCCCGAGCAGCGGCCGCGTGGCCAGGCCCGTCCCGGGTCCCACCTCGAACGCGTCGATCCCGGGTCCGAGCCCGCAGCGCTCGCGCAATATCTCGAACACCCGCGCCGGATAGGGCGGGCGCGCCGTGTCGTAGTTGGCCGGGTCGGCGCCGAACGCACGCCGCCCCTCTATTCGTTCGAGCGCCGCCCCGGGCATCAGGCGGCCCCCGCCGCGATCAGGCCGCGAGCGCCTTGAACGCCCCCCTCCCCGCGTAGCGCGCCGCCGAGCCCAGCTGCTCCTCGATCCGGATCAGCTGGTTGTACTTGGCGAGGCGATCGGAGCGCGACAGGGAGCCGGTCTTGATCTGCCCGCAATTGCAGGCGACCGCGAGGTCGGCAATGGTCGAATCCTCGGTTTCCCCGGAGCGGTGGGACATCACCGAGGTGTAGCCGGCCCGGTGCGCCATATCGACGGCGTCCAGCGTTTCGGAGAGCGAGCCGATCTGGTTGACCTTGACCAGGATGGAATTGGCGACCCCCATCCTGATGCCCGAGCGCAGCCGCTCGGTGTTGGTGACGAAGAGGTCGTCGCCCACGAGCTGCACTTTCTTGCCGAGGAGCTCGGTCAGCGCCTTCCAGCCCTCCCAGTCGTCTTCGGCCATGCCGTCCTCGATGGTGATCAGGGGGTATTTCTGCACCAGCCCTTCGAGGAAGCGGGCGTTCTCCTCGGAGGAAAGCGTCTTGCCCTCCCCCTCCATCACGTACTTGCCGCCCTTGAAATATTCCGTCGCGGCGCAGTCGAGGCCGAGGCACACTTCCTCCCCGGGCGTGTAGCCGGCCTTCTCGATCGACTTGACGATGTAGTCGAGCGCTACCTCCGCCGAGGAGAGGTTCGGGGCAAAGCCGCCCTCGTCGCCGACATTGGTGTTGTGCCCATCCGCCGCGAGGCTCTTGCGCAGCGTGTGGAAGATTTCCGAGCCGATCTGGACGGCGTGCGCCATGCTCTCCGCACCAACCGGCAGGATCATGAACTCCTGCATGTCGATCGGATTGTCCGCGTGAGCCCCCCCGTTGATTATGTTCATCATCGGCACCGGCAGGATGTGCGCATTGGGTCCGCCGACATACTTGAAGAGCGGCAGCTCGGAGGACTCGGCGGCGGCCTTGGCGACCGCCAGCGACACTCCCAGAATGGCGTTGGCGCCGAGCCGGCCCTTGTTCGGCGTGCCGTCGAGCTCGACCATGGCGCGATCGATGCCGATCTGGTCGAGGGCATCCATGCCCTGCACTTCGTCGAAGATTTCGCCGTTGACGAAGTCGACCGCCTTGGTGACCCCCTTGCCGAGGAAATCCTTGCCCCCGTCCCGGAGCTCCACCGCCTCGTGTGCACCCGTCGAGGCGCCCGAGGGCACTGCGGCGCGGCCGAAGCTGCCGTCATCGAGAACCACATCCACTTCCACCGTCGGATTGCCGCGGCTGTCGAAAATCTGCCGGCCCGTGATGTCGATGATGGTGGACATTTGACGCCCTTTTCTGCTGGCTGGGGAGGACGGCACTCTCTAGAACGCACGTGTGACGGTTGAAAGGGGCAAGCCGAAAAAAGCGGCGGGCGGACCTGCGCTCTCCGCGCCCCCGCGCGGCCGGGGCCGTGCACCCGAGGCAATCCCGAGGAGGTGAAGCGTGGCGCTCAAGCGCATGGACAATGTCGGCATCGTCGTCGAGGATCTCGACGCGACGGTCGGATTCTTTCTCGAGCTCGGCCTCGAGCTCGAGGGACGCGCCACGATCGAAGGCGAGTGGGCCGGCCGTGTCACCGGGCTCGGCGACCAGCAGGTCGAGATTGCCATGATGCGCACGCCGGACGGCCACAGCCGGCTCGAGCTGTCGCGCTTCGTCAGGCCCAAAATCATCGCAGATCACCGGCGGGCCCCGGTCAACGCCCTGGGCTACCTCCGCGTGATGTTCGCCGTCGACGACCTCGACGCCACGCTCGAACGGCTCGCCCGGCACGGCGCGCACGTCGTCGGCGAGGTCGTCAACTATCAGAACGTCTATCGCCTGTGCTACATCCGCGGACCCGAAGGACTTCTCATCGGGCTCGCGGAGGAACTCGGCTGAGCCGCAGTCCCGGGCCGCCGCCGCGCTCCACGTCCGACCAGTTCCGACCGGGTCGCGCTCACCCGTGCGTCGGCGTTGCAGGCCCGGCCACCACCCTGCCGTTCGCCACCAGCCACTCGAGGGCCTCGAACACCCCCTGCAGCGACGAGTAGCGCGGCGCGTAGCCGAGGAGCCGCGCGGCCTTGTCGATCGAGTGGCTGGGGCTGCGCGAAATGTGCTCCCAGGTGGCGCGCCAGTCTTCCTCGGCCTGCGCGGCCTTCCAGGTGTCGAAGGGCTGGTAGGCGAGCCGCGGTTCGTGGCCGAACCAGCGATAGGTCGCCTCGGCGTAGCCGCGCAGGTTCACCGCCTGCGGCGAGACGGTGTTGAAGGCCTCGCCCACCGCATTGTTCCAGTTGCCCATGGCGCACATCACCATCTGCGCGACGTCATCGGCGTGGACATGGTGCACCGTCTCGTTGCCGAAATTGGGCAGGGTCAGTTCCTCGCCCCGCGCGATTTTGGAAAACACCTCGAGGTTGAAGTGCCCAGCCGGGTTGAGCGGCGCCCAGCCGGGCCCGACGATATGACCGGGCCGGAAGACCGTTGCCGGAAAGCCCTTCCGTCGCGCTTCCTCGAGCAGGAAATCCTCGATCAGCGCCTTCTGCGTGCCATAGGTGCCGAACGGGTTTTTCGGCTGGTCCTCGGTCGCGGGGACGAGGGTGTTGTGGCCATAGACCCAGATCGTGCCGCAATGGAGGAAATGCTGCACCTCGCCCTGCAGGGCGCCGACGATGTGCCGGGCGCTCTCGACGGTAAAGCAGATCATGTCGACGACGATGTCGCCCTTGAGCGCGGCGATTTTCGCCCCGAAGGTCCCCGCCTGCTCTTCCGCGTCGCGATCGAGCACGACCGTCTCGACCCACTTCCAGGCGGCGTTCGGCGTGTAGGCCGCGCGCTGACCGCGGCTGACATTGACCACCTCGTGCCCGGCATTGACCAGGCGCGGCACGAGATATGTCCCGACGTGACCGCTGCCCCCGATGATGACCACGCGCGCCATGACGCCCTCCTCAATCGACCGGCGCGTTTATGGCACGGGCCCCGGCCGGAATCCCAATGCAAATTTCGCTTGCCGCGCGCGGCGTCTCCCGGCATGTTCCGCTTGGTTTAACGTTAATACGGCGGGCACGCTGCCCGCCTTTCAGGGAGGCTCCCGGTGAGCAAGAAGATCATCCGGCAGATCGCGCACGTCTGCATTTTCTGCAAGGATCTCAAGGAAACCTCGGACTGGTACCGGGATGTCCTGGGTTTTGAGATCGTCTTCAATTTCACCCGCAACGGCGAAATCTTCGGCTACTACCTCGCCTCGGGCGGCGACACCTTCGTCGAGGTCTTCCACAAGCCGGAAGCCGGGTTCTCGGAGACCGACCGGGTCAACCACATCTGTTTCGAGGTCGTCGACATGGACGAGGCGCTGGCCCACATCCGCTCCCTCGGCGTAGAGGCGCGGGACAAGTCGAAGGGCTGCGACGACACCTGGCAAAGCTGGATCACCGATCCCAACGGCACCAAGATCGAGCTCTTCCAGTATACCGGCGAGAGCGCCCAGTTCGTCGGCCGCGACCGCGTCGCGCACTGGTAACGCCCCTTGCCCACCTATGGTGAGCCTGCCGAACCATGGGTCGGGAACACGCAGCGTTGTGCCCCCTCATGGTGAGGTGCGAGCGCAGTGCCCCCTCATGGTGAGGTGCGAGCGCGGCGAGCCTCGAACCATGGGGGCCAAAACCCGCACCGGCCCTCTCCCTCCCCCTTGCGGGGAGGGGTCAGGGATGGGGGTATGCCGGATACTCCCCGGCGCGGGGCGGATGCGCGATCGCGGCCGGTTTTCGTGGCCAAGATGGATTCCCGCTT
>DASZTU010000154.1:0-8038 GCA_035547975.1 Devosiaceae bacterium
GGGCCGCCGCGACGCCTTTTGCGGCAAGCTCTCCGTCACCGCCAACCTCTACCAGTACGGCATCCCCTTCACCGATACCACCAGCCACACCATCGACATCGACACCGACGAGTTCCGCGCCGATCTCGACCGGTTCGTGCGCATTTGCCGCACTGTCCGCGGCCTCAGGCGCGCCAAGATCGGCGCCATCGGCGCCCGCACCGGCGCTTTCCAGACCATGCGGTTTTCGGAAAAGCTGCTGCAGGCCTCCGGCATTTCCGTGCTGACCGTCGACCTCTCCGAGATCATCGCCGAAGCGCAAAAGTTGACGGAGGCCGATCCCGAGGTGAAGGCCAAGCTCGACGACATTTTCGGGTACGGCAGGATCCCGGCCTACATCCAGCGCGACAACATCGTGAAGCAGGCGCGGCTGGGGGTCACCGTCGACCGCTGGATGGAGCGTAACGAATGCGATGCCTCCTCCATCCAGTGCTGGACCTCGGTCGAGGACAATTTCGGCTGCGCCACCTGCCTCGCCATGTCGATGATGGGCGAGAAGCTGATGCCGTCGGCCTGCGAGGTGGACGTCGCCGGGGCGATCTCGATGTACGCGCTCGCACTTGCCGCCGAAGCGCCCCCTGCCCTGCTCGATTGGAACAACAATTACGGGCGCGAGGTCGACAAGTGCGTGTGCACGCACTGCGGCAATTTTCCGAAGTCCTTTATCGGCGCCGACCCGGAGATTTCCAATCTCGACGTTATCGGCACTGTGGTCGGCCAGGAAAAGTGCTTTGGAGCGGTCAAGGGCAAGGTGAAGGCCGGGCCGATGACCTATTTCCGCCTGTCGACCGACGATCGCGCCGGGCGCATCAAGACCTATGCCGGCGAGGGCGAGTTCACCGACGACCCGTTCGGCATGGATGGGGGCATAGCCGTAACGAAAGTGCCGCGGCTCAGGCAGCTCCTCGGCTTCATCGCGCAGAACGGCTTCGAGCACCACGTGGCGATGGTGCGCGGCCACTACGCCGATGCGGTGCATGAGGCGGTCGGCCGCTATCTCGGCTGGCAGAGCTATCGCCACGAGGCCGAGCCGGCTTTCGCCGCGCCGGCACCGTTCGTCAACTGACGGGGCGAAGAAGACAATCCATGCCTCAACTCTCCGCCGATCCGCGCCTCAACGATCCCTTGCCGCTGATCCGGGAAAAGGCTCGCGCCATCCGGATCGCGGCGCTGAAGATGGTCTTCGCGGCGCAGCTCGGGCATCCGGGGGGCGACATGAGCGTCGCCGATATCCTGGCGACCCTCTATTTCGGCGTCCTGCGCTACGATCCCAAGCAGCCCGGCGCCGCCTGGCGCGACCGTTTCGTGATGAGCAAGGGCCACTGCACCGGCGCGTTCTACGCGACGCTGGCCGAGGCCGGCTTCTTCGACCGCGCCCTGCTCGAAACATATATGGGGCCGCTCTCCCGCCTCAACGGCCACCCCAACCGGAACTACCTGCCGGGCGTCGAGACCAATACCGGGCCGCTCGGCCACGGCATGCCGGTCGCGGTGGGGATGGCGATCGCAGGCCGGATGGACAAGGCGGACTACCGCGTCTTCGTCGTCACGGGCGACGGCGAGCAGCAGGAGGGCAGCAACTGGGAGGCGGGGATGGCGGCCGGGCACCGCAAGCTCTCGAACCTCACCCTGATCATCGATCGCAACGGGCTCCAGCAGGGGGCCCGGGTGGACGACACCAATACGCTCGAGCCCCTCGCCGACAAGTGGCGGGCCTTCGGCTGGGCGGTGGAACAGGTCGACGGGCACGATGTGGCCCAGCTCTACGACATCCTCGCCGCGCCCGTCGGCACGCGCGAAAAGCCGCTCTGCGTCATCGCCAGGACCACCAAGGGGCGCGGCATTTCGTTCATGGAGGACGAAGTGAAGTGGCACCACGGCATCCCGAACCGGGCGCAATACGAGCAGGCGCTCAAGGAGCTCCAAGCGTGAGCCTTGCGACCGAAACCGCAGGGCTCTTCGACTGCCGCGATTCCTTCGCGCATGCCATCGAGGCGCTGGCCGAGGGGGACCCGCGCATCGTCGTCGTGGTCAATGACAGCCTCGGCTCGTCCAAGCTCACGGGCTTCAACAAGCGCTGGCCGGAGCGAACGGTCAATGTCGGCATCGCGGAGCAGAACATGGTGGGGGTGGGCGCCGGTCTCGCCAATGGCGGCAAGATCCCCTTCGTTTCCGCAGCGGCCTGCTTTCTCACCGCGCGGGCGATGGAGCAGATCAAGGCCGACATCGCCTATTCCAACGTCAACGTGAAGCTCGTCGGACAGTCGAGCGGCATCGCCTATGGCGAGCTCGGTCCGACGCACCACTCGATCGAGGACATGGCCTGGCTCCGGCTGCTGCCCAACCTGACCGTCATCGTCCCCTCGGACCCGTGGGAGACCGAGGCGGCCGTCCGCGCCGCTGCCGAAATCGAGGGCCCGGTGTTCCTTCGCATCAGCCGCCACCCGGTGCCGGCGCTCACGCGGCCATCCGATGCGCGGTTCACACCCGGCGAGGCGGAAAGACTGCGCGAAGGGGATGATGTCGCAATCATCTCCAACGGCACCATGGTGGCGCGGGCTCTCGCCGCGGCCGAACTCCTCGCGGCCCGGGGCGTTTCGGCACGGGTCGTCAACATGTCGACCCTAGCGCCGCTCGACCACGATGCGATTCTGGATGCCGCCCGGACGGGTGCGGTCGTCACGGTCGAGGAAGGCTCTGTCCGCGGCGGTCTCGGCGGGGCCGTGGCCGAGGTGCTCGCGACGTCGCACCCCTGCCCCATGCGGATCCTCGGCTTTCCCGCCTTCCTTCCCACGGGCTCGGTCGACTTCCTGCTCGAGCATTTCGGCCTCACCGCGGCTGGAATCGCCAACGCGGCCGAGGAGCTGCTGACCCGCAAGGCGGCGTGATGGCATTCGTCCTCGCGATCGACCAGGGCACCACCAACAGCAAGGCTCTGCTGATCGACGAAGCCGGCGCGGTCGTCGCCCGGGCGAGCGCCCCGGTCGGCGTATCCTACCCGCAACCCGGCTGGGTCGAGCAATCGGCAGACGATCTCCGGCGCTCCGTGGTCGATGTGGCAACGCGCGCGGCGACCGCCGCCGAGGGCGGGCGGATCGCGGCGATCGGCATTTCCAACCAGCGCGAATCGGTGCTCGTCTGGGACCGGCGCAGCGGCCGGCCGATCGGGCCCTGCATCACCTGGCAATGCCGGCGCTCGGCCGAACGGATTGCGGCGCTGCGCACGCCCGAGTTCGAGCGCGAGGTCGCGGCACTGACGGGCCTCGGCCTCGATCCGCTCTTCCCGGCCGCCAAGCTCGCCTGGCTCCTCGATGCCTTTCCCGAGGCGCGCGGCCTCGCCGCGGCGGGCGACCTTTGCGCGGGAACGGTCGACGCCTGGCTGGTGTTCAACCTCACCGGCGGCAAGGTGCACGCCACCGATTTCTCCAATGCTTCGCGCACGCAGCTCTTCGATATCCGGACGGGGAGCTGGAGCCCGGAGCTCGCCTCAACCTTCGACGTGCCGCTCAACATCCTCCCCGAGCCGCGCGCCTCCGACGGGGATTTCGGCGTAACCCGCGACGGCTCGGGCCTCCCGGCCGGCATTCCGATCCGCGCCGTGATGGGGGATTCACATGCGGCGCTGTTCGGGCATGGCGTTCGCGCGCCCGGGCCGGTCAAGGCGACCTACGGCACAGGCTCCTCGCTGATGACGCTGACCGAGGGTCCCGTGGCGTCGCGCCACGGCCTTTCGACCACCATTGCCTGGCGCCGCGGGGAGCGCACCTCCTATGCGCTCGAGGGCAACATAACCGTTTCCGCGCAGGCCGCCGCCTGGACCGCCGCCCTGCTCGGCCTCAAGGACGCCGCCGCCCTGACCGAGCTCGCGAAAACCGTTCCCGACAGCGGCGGCGCCGTGTTCGTGCCCGCGCTCGCGGGGTTAGGCGCGCCGCACTGGCGGGATTCGGCGCGCGCCATCTTCGCCGGCCTTTCCTTCGGCACCACCCCGGCCCACCTCGCGCGCGCCACGCTCGAGGCCATCGCGCTCCAGGTCCGGGACGTGTTCGTCGCGCTCGAGCAGGATGCCGGGCGCCCGCTCGACAGCCTCTCGGTCGACGGTGGCGCCACCGCCAACGAATTCCTCATGCAGCTCCAGGCGGATGTGCTCGACCGGCCGGTGGTGCGGAAAGCGGTCAGCGAGCTCAGCGCGGCGGGGGCGGCCGTTATGGCGGGTGCCGCGGCCGGCTTGTGGGACGATGCCGGACCTGCTGCGATCGCGGCGGCGCGCGACCGGTTCACGCCGGTGATGGAGGCGGAAACGCGCGCTGCGCTGCTGCGAAACTGGGCAGCGGCGCTCGGCAAAGCCTAGTGTGGCGGCGGCACATGCCGGCTCCTTGTGGCCCCGAACTTCATTCCACGGGAATGGGGTTGGGCCGGGCGAAGTGACAGGCGGCCTGCTGCCCCGGCGCCACCTCGCGCAGCGGCGGGCGTTCGGCAGCGCAGATGTCCTGCGCCAGGGGACAGCGCGTGCGGAAGGCGCAGCCCGAGGGGACGGCCGAGGGGCTCGGCAACTCGCCCTGCAAGACGATGCGGTGCGAACTCTTGTCGGGGTCGGGCACCGGGGCGGCGGACAGCAATGCCTGCGTATAGGGATGTTGCGGGGCCGCATAAATCTGCGCCTTGGGGCCGATCTCGACGATCCGGCCCAGATACATGACCGCGACGCGCGTCGCGATGTGCCGCACCACGGCGAGATCATGCGCGATGAAGAGATAGGAAAACCCCTGCGCCTCCTGCAGGTCCTGCAGGAGGTTGATGATCTGCGCCTGCACCGAAACATCGAGGGCGGAAACGGGCTCGTCGGCGACGATGAATGACGGCCCGAGCGCAATGGCCCGGGCGATGCCGATGCGCTGGCGCTGCCCGCCCGAAAATTGCCGCGGCAGCCGGTCCATCGCGGCCGGCGACAGTCCCACCTGTTCGAGGAGGCCGGCGACCCTTTCGCGCCGCGCCTGGCGGGTCCCGCCGATGCCGAATGCCGCGAGCGGCTCATCGACGATGTCGAAGACGGTGCGGCGGGGGCTGAGTGAGCCGTAGGGATCCTGGAAGATCATCTGCACGCGGCGGCGCAGGGCGCGCATGGCCTCGCGCGGCAGGCCGGTGAGGTCTTCGCCCTCGAAGAGAACTTCGCCCTCGGTCGGCTCGATCAGCCGCAACAGCAGGCGCCCGAGCGTGGACTTGCCGCAGCCCGACTCGCCGACCAGAGCCAGGGTCTCGCCGGCTCGGATGTCGAAGGAGACATCATCCACCGCCCGCACGGCCGGCGGCTTTTCGCGCGTGAGCAGCCCTCCATCGGGAACAAAGGTCTTGCCGAGTCCGCGGGCGCTGAGGAGCGGTTCGCTCATGCCGCCGCCCCGGCGCGGACCATCGGCGCCCCCGCGCGTTCGGCCGTGACCCAACAGGCGGCCAGCTGGTCGTCGCCATACCGGAACATCGGTGGCATCTCCGCCGCGCATTTTTCGACCCGCGAGGGGCAGCGGGCATAGAACGGGCAGCCCTGCCCGGCGCTTCCCGCGGCGGGGACAGTCCCCGGAATCTGGAACAGCCGCCTGCGGTCGTCATCAAGGCGCGGGATCGATTGCAGCAACCCCCGCGTGTAGGGGTGCGCCGGGCTGCGGAAGATCGAGCGGACATCGCCCTCCTCGAGCACCCGGCCGGCATACATCACGATCACGCGCTCGCAGGTTTCGGCGATGATGCCGAGGTCGTGCGAAATCAGCAGCACCGCGGTGCCGAGGCGCCGCCGCACGGACTTCATGAGCTCGAGGACCTGTGCCTGGATGGTGACATCGAGCGCGGTCGTCGGTTCGTCGGCGATGAGGAGTTTTGGATTGCAGGCAACCGCCATGGCGATCATCACGCGCTGCCGCATGCCGCCCGAAAACTGGTGCGGATAGGCACCGAGGCGACTTGCGGGATCGGGCATGCCGACGAGGCGCAGCAGCTCGATCACCCGTTCGTGTCGCTCGGTGGCGGAGAGAGGCTGGTGCAGCTTGATCGCCTCGCCGATCTGGTCGCCGATGGTCATGACCGGATTGAGCGAGGACATGGGCTCCTGAAAGATCATCGCCACGTCGCGGCCACGGAATTCCGGCAGCGCGGATGGCGGCAGATCCAGCAGGTTCTTTCCCTCGAACAGGATGCGCCCGGAAACGATCCGCCCCGGCGGCTCGGGCACGAGCCTCAGAATGGAGAGGGAGGTGATGGACTTGCCCGATCCGGATTCGCCGACGATGCCGACCGAGCCGCCGGCCGGGACGGCAAAGCTCACCCCGTCGACCACCCGGATCGGCTTCGCCTTCGGGCCGAACTCGACGGAAAGGTTCTCGACGCGCAGCAGTTCGCTCATTCGCTGAGCTCCGGGTCGAGCTCGTCGCGCACGGCATCGCCGATGAGGTTGAAGGCGAGCACCGCGACCGTGATGGCAATGCCCGCCCCGACGATGGGCCAGGGCGAGCCGAAGAGATTGTTGAGGCCGTCGCGGATGATATTGCCCCAGCTCGGGTTGGGCGGTTGCGTGCCGATGCCGAGGAAGGAGAGCGACGCCTCGAGGCGGATCGCCGAGGCCGTCCAGAGGGTCAGCAGCACCAGTACCGAGGGGAAGATGTTCGGGATGACGTGGCGGACGATGATGGTGGGCGTCCGGACGCCGACGGCCGTCGCGGCTTCGACGTAAGGCTCCTGCTTGACGGCGAGCGTCGCCGCACGGGCCACCCGCGCGAAGCCGGGCACGAACGCCACGGTGATCACGAACACCACGTTCCAGAAGCCGCCACCCAGCACCGCGGCCACAAGGATGGCGAGGAGCAGCTCCGGGAAGGCCAGCAGCATGTCGATGATGCGGCTCAGGATGCGGTCGGTCCAGCCGCCGAAATAGCCGGCGACGACCCCGAGGGCGGTGCCGAAGATGGCCGACAGGGTCGGCGAGAGGAGGCCGAAGATCATCGAGTTGCGCGAGCCGTAGATGAGGCGCGAGACGATGTCCCGGCCGAACTGATCGGTGCCCAGCCAGTGCGCCGCGGAGGGATCCTGGTTGATGTCGAGCGCGCTCTGTTGGAGCGGATCGTAGGGCGCAATCCAGGGGGCGAAAATCGCAACCAGGATGAAGAGCGCGACGAGCGCCGTGGCGAAAATGGTCGCCGGGCGCCCGAACAGCACCCGCCGCACCACGTCGAAGGCGCTGCCCTCCGCCGGCGGCAGCTCGGCCGGGGCAGCAGTCGCCGTTTCAGCCATCTCGCTCATCACTTCACCCTTATGCGCGGGTCGATCGCGAGGTAGGCCAGATCGATCACGAGGTTGATGATGACGACGAAGAAGGCGAAGATCACGACGCCCGCCTGGATCACCGGATAGTCCCGCTGCGCGATCGAGTTGATGAGGAGGCTCCCGATGCCGGGCCGGTTGAACACCAGCTCGACCGCGACGGCGCCCGACAGCGTCGAGAGGATCGAGAGGCCGAGGCCGGTTGTGAGGGGCAGCAGGGCATTGCGCAGGCCATGCCGGAAGATCACCCGCGGCTCGCGGGCGCCCTTCGCACGCGCCGTGCGGACATAATCCTTCCCGAGTGTGTCGAGCAGCGCCGTGCGGGTCAGCCGGCCCATGAAGGCGGACTTGAGCGCGGCGAGCGTGATCGCGGGCAGGATGACGTGGTAGAGGCCGTCGACAAAACCATCGCCGCCCCCATTGATCGGGAACCACTGCAGGTTGAGCGCAAAGACGATCAGCAGCAGCGCCCCGAGGTAGAAATCGGGCACGGCGTAGCCGATCAGCGAATAGACCCGCGCGGCATTGTCCGGCAGCCGGTTGCGGTTCACCGCCGCGAGAACGCCCATCGGCACCCCGACGAGGACGCCGAGGAAGGTCGCGACCAGCGTCAACTCGGTCGTGTACGGCAGGTTTTGCGCCAGGAGGTCGTTGACGGGAATGCCGTTGATCAGCGACTTGCCGAAGTTGAGCGTCA
>DASZTU010000155.1:0-5990 GCA_035547975.1 Devosiaceae bacterium
GCCGACGGAGCATCTCGGAAAGGGTTCGGGCGACGGGCCAGCCGTGGCGCGTCGGGCCGGTGGAGGGCTGCCATCGCGTCGGCGGCGCCATTGGTCAAAAAACCGTTCGCGTTCGGGCGGGACGGAGTAGTCCCACGCCTATTTTGCCGGACTACCGGCTTTTCGGGACAAAAGTCCCGCCCGCGCCGCTATCGCAGCGGCACCATCGCCAGGTGATCCGGGTCGCGCCGGAGAATTTTGCACGTCCCCGGCCCGCCAACGGCCGCTGTCAACGGCCCGGTGGCCAGGTCTGTGGCTCAGGAGAGCCCCACCGCGACCAGCCCCTCGAGGTATTTTTCGAGGCTCGGCGCATGGGTGATCGGATGGAAGCGGCGGACCCAATCGACGCTCAGCGCGCCGTGCAGCCGCCGCGCCTGCGCCAGCGCCTCCCGCCCGCCATCGAGCTCGCCGGCCATGCCCGACGATGCCGCGAGCGTTCGCCAGGCGGTGCCGAAATGCGGGCGCAACTGCACGGCGCGGCGGCCGCCCTCGATCGCTTCCCCGTAGCGCCCGGCGACGAAGTGGCAGGTGGCCTGCGTCGAGTAGATCGCCGACTGGCTGAAGTCGCGGGGGCTCATCCGCTCCGCCAGCGCCAGGTGGTGGAGGCCCTCGTCCGCCATGCCGGCATAGCCATAGGTCGAGCCGAGGATCATGTGGGCGAGCGAGAAGCTCGGGTTGATGTCGACCGCCTCCTGCAGGGCGGCGAGCGCCGCATTGGTCTTGCGCGCGACCATCAGGGCGTAGCCGGCCGACAGATGCGCGAACGGATCCTCGGGCGCCTGCTGCACCGCCTGCTCGGCGATGGCAATCGCCGTGCCGAGCGTCGGGTCGGCTGCGGCGAGCCCGAGTTGCACCTGCGCCGCATAGGTCCAGGCCAGGAGGCTATTGGCGCGCGGGTATTTCGGGTCGACCGCGATGGCCTTCTGCAGCAGGGCCTGGGCACTGGCGATCTCGTCGGGCGCGCCCCAGGTCCAGACGTGGGGCATCGCCTTCATGACAAACCCCCAGGCGTCGAGGCTGTCCGGCGGCTGGCTCCGGAAGCGCTCGTGCTCGGCGTCGTAGAGGCGCGGCTCGATCGCCCCGATCACCGCTTCCGAAATCTGGTCCTGCAGGGCGAAGAACTCGCTGAGCTCGACGTCGTGGTTCTGCGCCCAGACCTGCACGTCGCGCACGGCATCGCTCAAGCGGCTGGTGATGCGCAGCCGCGAGCCCGACCGGCGGACGCTCCCCTCGAGCACGTAGCGGACGCGCAGCTCTCGGCCGACCTGGCCCGGCTGGACGCTTCGTCCCTTGTAGCTGAACGCGGAGTTGCGCGAGATCACGAACAACCACCGCAGGCGGGCGAGCCGGGTGATGAGGTCTTCGGTGAGGCCATCGGCGAAGAACGCCTGCTCCGGGTCGTCGCTGAGGCTGACGAAGGGGAGGACGACGATCGAGGGCCCGAGCTCGGCCGGACTTGCCGGGGCGTTTGGTTGCGCCGGACCCGGCGAGGTTGCGAGCCGATAGCCGAGCCGCGGGATGTTGACGATCCATTCGCTGCCATCCTCGCGCTGGCCGAGCGCGCGGCGGAGCGCGGCGACCTGTACCGAGAGGTTTCCCTCCTCGACCACGATGCCGGGCCAGCCGGCCTCCATGAGGGACGACTTCGAGACCACCTCGCCCGGCTTTGCCGCGAGAAGCTTCAGCAGAAGCAGCGTACGATAGCCGAGCGGCACCGGAACGCCCTGTCGCAGCAGCGTGCCCACGGCAGGGTCGAGGACGAAAGGTCCGAAGCTGAGGCGCCCCTCGGTCATGCCGGGCTTTATACCCGCTTTGATCCGTTTTGGGAGTTTTGGGCGCAATTCGATGGTTTTTGGCGTCCCCTCGACGACTTCCCGCACCCCCTCGGCGATCTTCGGCCCATCGAGGATGGAGGGCCGGATGGATACGAAGTCGAGCACCCCAGCGCCGGGGGAAAAGCCGGTGGCGCGGGCAGCAATCGTTCTCGCTGCCCTGACCCTCGGCGCGTTTGCCGTCGGAACCAGCGAGTTCATGGTCGGCGGCGTCCTCAACGAGGTCGCCCGATCGCTCGGCGTCCCGATCCCGGCGGCAGGTCTCCTGATATCCGGCTACGCCGCCGGGGTGACCGTAGGCGGGCCGCTGATGACCATGCTCACCGGCCCGCTCGAGCGCCGCTACCAGATCAGCCTGCTGCTCGGCATTTTCGTCGCCGGAAACCTCCTTTGCGCGATCTCGACGAGCTTTGCTTGGCTGCTGCTCGGGCGGCTCGTGACGGCGTTCTGCCACGGCGCCTTCTATGGGACGGCATCGATCGCCGCCGGCAGCCTCGTCCCCTCGGGACAGCGCGCCCGCGCCGTCGCTTTGGTGAGCTCGGGCGTGATGATCGCCAACATTTTCGGCGTACCCGCCGGGGCCGGGCTCGCCCAGTTGCTCGGGTGGCAGGCATCGTTCTGGGCCGTCGGGGCGCTCGGTGGATTGGCGGGCCTGCTGCTCCTCCTCGTCCTTCCGCCGGTCAGGGGCAGCGGGCGTCCGAGCCTTCGCGCCGAAGCCAGGGCGCTGTCCCGGCCCGAGGTGGTGGTTGGGCTGCTGCTCAGCTTCTGCTTCACCGCCGGCCTCTTCACCTGCGTGCCCTATCTCACGCCGATGCTGACCGACCTCGCCCACGCGCCGGCGGACCTGATACCGTGGCTGCTGATGGTCTTCGGGTGTGGTGCGACGGCCGGCATGCTGCTCGGCGGCCGGCTGGCCGACTGGCGGTTGCGCCCGACCCTTGCGATCGCCTTCGGCGCGCAGGGCGTCACCTACCTGCTCCTCGCCCTCACCGGCAGCCAGCTCACGGCGATGTGGGGAACGGTCTTCCTCCTCGGCGCCTCGGCCATGCTCGCCCTTGCACCGCTCAGGATGATGGTCCTCGAGGGCGCCGCCGATGCCCCCGGCCTCGCCGCGACGATGACCTCGAGCGCGTTCAATCTCGGCGCGGCGACGGGCGCCGCCCTCGGCTCCGCCCTGCTCGCCACGGGTCTCGGCTATGCCGCACTGCCCATCGTCGCGATCGGCTTCGCGGCGGCCGCGACCGCTGTGCTGCGACCTGTTGCGATCCTCCGGAATGTGCGAGGAAGCATCGCTTTGCCCTCGGTCCATCGCGAGAGCAAAGAACCTTGCCGGCCGGCGCGGAACCACAAGCGCGCGAGGCGATTGCACCCTCCGGCGAAGGCGGCTAGATTCCCCCGATTGCTGCAAGGCCGTAGATGACGGACCACACCCCGGAAAATACCCAGCTTTTTCTGACCGCCGCGATGCCCTGCCCTTACCTGGCGGGGCGGCAGGAAAGAAAGCTCTTCACCCACCTGACCGGGCGGCGGGCGGCGGCCCTCCATACCGTCCTCACCGACAACGGTTTCCGCCGCAGCCAGAACCTCATCTACCGCCCGGCCTGCGAGGGCTGCAACGCCTGCCAGTCGGTGCGCATCGTCGCCAGGCAATTCGAGCCCTCCGCCCGCTTTCGCCGCGTGCTGCGCCAGAATGCCGACATCAAGGGCGAGGTGCGCCAGCCGCGCGCGACCCCCGAGCAGTATGCGCTGTTCAAGCGCTACCTCGAGGCGCGCCACGCCGGCGGCGGCATGACGCAGATGAATTTCATCGACTATGAGTACATGGTCGAGGATACGCCGGTGCAGTCGGTGCTGGTGGAATACCGGCTGACCTCCCACCGGGACATGCCGCTGGTCGCCGTGGCGCTGACCGATGTGATGCCGAACGGGCTCTCGATGGTCTACAGTTTCTACGAGCCGACGCTCAGCCATCGCGGCCTCGGCAACTATCTCATCCTCGACCATGTGCAGCAGGTCCGCTCCACCGGTCTCGACTACGTCTATCTCGGCTACTGGGTGAAGGACTCGCCCAAAATGGCCTATAAGCGCCTGTTCACGCCGCTCGAGGTGCAGACCGGCCCGCTCGGCTGGCGCCCGCTCGACTGACCGCCCGCTTGGACCCCGCGCCCTCATGTTGATGCTGCTCGGCTTCGTGCGGCTGGTGCTCGGCGTCGCGGCGCTCGGCCTTGCGGCGGCCGCGATCGCCGCCTGGTTCGGCTTCCTCGTGCCGCTCTTCGACCTTCTCAACCACTTTCAGGTGCTGCTGGTCGCGGGGTTGCTGGCGCTTCTCGTCGCGGTTCTCGTGGTCTTCATCGGCAGCAGCTGGCGCTGGCCGCTCGCCGGCTGGCTCGCCCTCGGCCTCCTCGCATGCGGCCTGACGGTCGTGCCCGAAACGCTCGCGGCCTTTGCGCCCCGGCCGCCGCTTCCGCACGATGGCCGGCCGGTCATCAAGCTGATGACCCACAACCTCTTCGGCCTCAACTACGACATGGGGCGGGTGGCCCGGGTCATTGCGGCTGAAAACCCGGATATCGTGGTGCTGCAGGAGTATTTTCCCGAGCAGCGCGACAACCTCCCCGCCCTGCTCACCCCCACCTACCCCCACCTCGCCTACTGCGTCGGCGGCAAGCGCGCCAACATCGCCATTTTTTCAAAACTGCCGTTCGAGCAGGCCCAGGACGGCGCCTGCACCCAGGACCCCCGCCTCGCCGGGCGAACGGCGCACATCCTCGCCAATTTCACGCTCGCCGGCGGCCAGCAGTTCGCCGTGCTGACGACGCACTTCGACTGGCCCGTTCCCATCGAGCGGCAGCGCGAGCAGCGCGACGCAATCGTCGCGGCCATCAAGGATGTGCACGTTCCGCTGGTCGTTGCGGGCGACTTCAACTCGACGCCCTGGTCGTATGCACAGCGCGACTTCGCCGCGGCAGCGGGACTGACGCGGCAGACGCACGGCCTCCTCACCTGGCCGCTCAAAGTCACGTTCAAGGGACTGAGCCCCGCGCTGCCGCTGCTGCCGCTCGACCAGGTGATGACGCGCGGCGACGTCACCGTCTATGACGTGCGCACCGGCCCCAGGACGGGCAGCGACCACCTGCCGGTCCTCGCAACGTTCTCGGTCGGCAGCGCCCCTTAGCCGGAGCTCCCGAAGCGAGGCCCGGGCCCAGGCGCGGTCAGAGCATGTCGTCGAGGCTCCAGTGATTGCCCCAGCGGGCATCGATCTCGTCGCGCACGTTCTGGTAGCGGATGTCGGTCGAAAGGCGGATGCGCTTCTCCGCGCTCTCATTGGCGGTCGCGGCGTGGATCATGAACGGGGAATGGAACATCACGTCGCCCGCTTCATAGTCGGCGATCAGCCAGCGCGCATCGGCCTGCTCGGCGAGCGCGGGCAGATCGTCGGTGATCCAGCCTCCCGCCTTCATGTGCTTGTTGTAGGCGCTGATCCGCTCCTCCGGCGCGAGATCGGCGCTTTCGGCCTGGAACTCGGCCTCCATGCGCCGGCCGAGGGTGTGCGAACCCTCAAGATAGCACAGGCCCCCCATTTCGACCGGCGTATCGCCGATCGGGATCCAGGCCGTGACGATGCGCTGCGTGCCCCCGCGAAGGTAGACGAGGTCGTAGTGCGCGGGGGTTGCCCGCCCTTCGCCCGGCCGCGTGTGCCGCAGGAGCTTCCGCTTGTGAAGGTACGAAAACCCCTCGAGGAAGGCGTCCATGAAGCGCCAGAGCGCCGGGCTGAGGCAGAAGCTTTCATAGGCCGCCGAGCGCACGAGCTCCATCAGGCGCTTGCGCACGGCGTCCGCCTCCGGCGCGCCGGAATAGATGCCGTCGCGTGGGTCGGTGCCCGGCCGGATGAGGCCGGTATCGGCGAAGGCCGTGAAGACGTAGCGGCGGAATTCGAGCACGTCCTCGCGCTTCAAGAACCCTTTCATCCAGAGATAGCCCTCGGCGTTGAACCGCTCGCGCAGCACGGCTATGCCTTCGGCCGCGTGGCTGGGCGCAAGATAGCCGAGCCGGTCCGGCGCCGTGCTCATCCGATGCCCGTTGGAGCTCAATTGCGGCAGCGGGCCCGCGGGTCGGGCC
>DASZTU010000156.1:0-4584 GCA_035547975.1 Devosiaceae bacterium
ATCGTCGAGCTGCTGCGCCGTCTCAAGGACGAGCTCGGCCTGGCCCTGATCTTCGTCACCCACGATCTTGGCCTCGCCGCCGAGATCGGGGGCGACCTGCTGGTCATGTATGCCGGCAAGGCGGTGGAGCGCGGGCCGGTCCGGACCGTGCTCGACGATCCCTGCCACCCCTATACGCGCGGGCTGCTGCGTTCGGCACCGACACTGTCCTCGAGCCGCGCCAATCCGCTGCGGCCCATTCCGGGCCAGGCGCCCCGGCCCGGGACGCTGGGCGACGCAGCCCCGTTCAGCACGCGCTGCCCCGTTGCCGTGGCGGGCCTCTGCGAGCGGGTGTCGCCCGGCTGGACGCCGGCCGGCCCCGGCCACGAGGTCGCCTGCCATCGCTTCGCGCAGGATGGCCGCGGAGGGCTGCCGTGACCACCATCGAGGCGCGCAACATCGTCAAGACCTTTGGCGGGCAGCACGGCGTCAAAGCCCTCAAGGGCGTGAGCCTCACCGTGGAACCGGGGGAGATCGTCGGCCTCGTCGGCGAGAGCGGCTCCGGCAAGACCACCATGGCGCGCATCATCATCGGCATCGAAACGGCGAGCGGCGGCGAGGTGCTCTATGGCGGCAAGCCCGTCGCCACCCCGCAGGACTATCGGGCGTTGCGGCGCCACGTCCAATACGTCTTCCAGGACCCCTTCACCGCGCTCTGCCCGACCATGCGGATCGGCGACGCGCTGGCCGAGCCGCTCGCCATCCACCGCATCTGCCCGCCGCGCGAGCGCCGCGAACGCGTCACCCGCATGCTCGAGCTCGTCGGGCTCCATGCCGACGTGGCGCGGCGCCTGCCGCATCAGCTGTCCGGCGGTCAGCGCCAGCGCGTCAACCTCGCCCGGGCCCTGATGCTCGAGCCCAAAATGCTGATCTGCGACGAAATCGTCTCGGGGCTCGACGTCTCGATCCAGGCCCAGGTGCTGCAATTGCTGCTCGACCTGCAGCAGCGCCTGTCGCTCGGCCTGATCTTCATCTCGCACGACCTGCGCGTGGTCCGCTATCTCTGCGATCGCGTGCTGGTGATGTATCTGGGCGAGGTGGTTGAAGAGGGCCCGACCGCTGCAGTATTCGGTGCGCCCCAGCACCCCTATACCAAGAGTCTTCTCGCCGCGATTCCCGACCATTCGCGGCCCGCATCGCCCCTCCAACCGGACCAGGCGTGACGCATGCCCCGTCGACCGACCACCGAGCGCACCCCGCCCACGGCGCTTTCGCCGATCCGGCGCAACCGCACCACCGCCGACGAGGTGGAGGAACGCCTGATCATGGCGATCGCACGCGGCGACAAGGCCGCCGGCGACCGCATCACCGAGGCCGAGATCGCGACCGCGCTCAAGGTCTCGCGGGTACCCGCGCGCGAGGCGATGCAGAAGCTCCAGCTGCGCGGCATCCTGGTCGAGAGCGAGCGGCGGGGGCTAAAAGTCTCCGAGTACAGCCAGCGCCGGATCGCGGAGCTCTTCGAGCTCCGCTTCGCGATCGAAAAGATCATCTTCCAGCACGTCATGCAGCCCGGACGGGACAACTCCGCCCTGTTCGACGAACTCGAGGAGATCGTCGAGGGCATGGCCGAGCTCTCCGATTCCGGCGACCCGCTGGCGCTGAGCTCGATCGACCTCGACTTCCATCGCACCGTCGCCCGCCACTCCGGCAACGAGCTCGCCGCCCAGATCTGGGAGGGGCTCGCGCAGCACCTGATCATCGTCTTCTGCCGCGACTGGTCGAGTGCCGCCGACCGGCCGGGCGAAGTGCGGCTGCACCGCCGGATGATCGACTATCTCAAGCACGGCTCGGTCGACGACATCGACGAAGTCCTGGCCAACCACTTCTCCGAACCCGAGACCCGCAATGGCCGCCACACCAGCTGACGAGAGCCCGCAAAGCCTTGAGGGCCGCGTCGCGCTGGTGACCGGCGCGGCGCGCGGCATCGGGGCAGCGATCGCCAAAACGCTCGCGGCGCGCGGCGCCGCCGTCGCCCTCGCCGATATCGACGGGGATGTCGCGGAAGGCGTTGCCGAGGGGCTCGCCGAAGCCGGCGCGGACTGCCTCGCGGTCGAAGCCGACATCACCTCCGAGGCGAGCATCGCGAGCCTCAGGGCGGCGATCGAGGCGCGCTGGGGGCGGCTCGATATCGTCGTCAACAACGCGGCCATCCTCGACGCGACCCCGATCGACCGGCTGACGCGCGAGCGTTTCGATCAGGTCACGCGGGTCAACCAAAACGGCGCACTCTGGGTGACGCTCGCGATGCTGGAGCTGCTGCGCCGGTCGCCGGCCGGCCGCGTCGTGAACATCGCCTCGATCCTGGGCGTGCGCGGCACCGCCGACAGCGTCGCCTACGCGACCGCCAAGGGCGGCATCGTCAACATGACGCGCACGCTCGCCGTCGACCTCGGCCGGGACGGCATCCTCGTCAACTGCATCTGCCCCGGCTTCGTCGACACCCGCATGGCGCTCCTGCCGGACGGCAGCGGCCACGAGCACGAGACCGACTGGTTCAAGGACATCTACATCAAATACGGCCGTATCCCGCTGCGCCGCGCCGCCCAGCCCGAGGATATCGCCCGCGCCACGCTCTTCTTCTGCGGCGACGATTGCCGCTACGTCACAGGCCAGGTGCTGCTCGTGGACGGCGGCCTCTCGGCGACATTCTAAGGGGACTCAAGCTTTGAAGATCAAAACCGTCGACTGTCTCGGCCTCTTCGGCAAATCGCCGAAGGGCGGCTGGAGCAACGAAATCCAGCCCGAGGACTCGATCCATGCCCTCGTCGTCGTGAAGACCGACGACGGCCGGACGGGGATCGGCAGTGTGTTCACCGATTCGCGGCTCGTCGAAGCGGCCCTCGCCGTGCTGCGGCCGCTCCTCGTCGGGGAAAGCGCCAACGAGCCGATGCGCGTCACCGAAAAGCTCCACCAGAACACCTTCTGGATGGGGCACGGCGGCACCCTCACCCACACCATCTCGGGCATCGACATCGCGCTCTGGGACATCTTTGGCCAGATCACCGGCCAGCCCATCGGCCGGCTGCTCGGCGGCACCTATCGCACCCGCGTCAAGGCCTATGCCTCGATCCTCATGGAGATGCCCGACCTGATGCGGGAGCGGACGGCCTTCTATCGTGCGCAGGGGTTCCGCGCGATCAAGATCGGCTGGGGGCCGTTCGGGCGCGTGTCGGCTCGGCTCGACGAGGAGATCGTCCGGGCGGCGCGCGAAGGCGCCGGCGACGACTGCCTGCTGATGGTCGACGCCGGTGGCTCGGACGCCTATTGGCCGAACGGCCTCAACTGGGCGGTTAATACCGCGCAGATGCTGAGGGCGTTCGACGTCACCTGGTTCGAGGAAGCGCTCAAGCCCGACGCGATGGAGGATTTCCGGGCCCTGCGGGAGCGCAGCCCCGTGCCGATCGCGACCGGCGAATGCCTCACCCGCCGGCAGAGCTTCCTGCCCTGGTTCGAGCACCGCGCCCTCGATATCGTCCAGCCCGACGTGACCAAGGTCGGCGGCATTTCCGAGCAGATCCAGATCGCCCGTACCGCCAACGCTTTCGGGGTCAAATACATCGGCCACGGCTGGAACACGGCCGTCGGCCTCGCCGCCGATTTGCAGATCGCCTCCGCCATTCCGACCGCCGACCTCGTCGAATACATCGGCGGCTCGCCCTATGTGGACGACATCAAGAAGGGCGGCTGGGCGCTCGACAGCGACGGCATGATCGCCATTCCCGACAAGCCCGGCCTCGGCATCGAGCTCGACCGCGATGCCCTGCGCGAGCTGACGCGCAACGCCGACGCCGTGCTCGCGGCGTGACCGTCTCGCTTGCCGCCGGCGCGCTCCGGCTCGACCTCGAGCCCGAGCTCGGCGGTTCGGTCGGAAGCTTCACCCTCGCCCGGCCCGGTGGCGCCTTCGACCTGATGCGCCCGCTGCGTGGCGCGCGGCAATCGCTGCGCGCCGGCATGTTCCCGATGCTGCCCTTTGCCAACTGCATCCGCGACAACGCCTTCACCATTGCCGGGCGCCACTACCGCGTCGCGCCCAACATGGCGGGCGCGCGGCTCAACTTCCACGGCTCGGGCTGGCTGTCCGCCTGGCAGCCGGACGAGGTGACGCCGACGCGGGCCGTGCTGCACCTCCCCGACGGACGGGTGGACGACATTTATCGCTATGAGGCGATTCAGACCTTCTCGCTCGACCCGGCGGGCCTCCGCGTTCGCCTCGAGGTGATCAACCGCGGCGCGGACCCGATGCCGTTCAGCTTCGGGCTCCACCCCTGGTTTCCGAACCACGGCGACGGCCGGGCGCGCTTCGCCGCGACGACCGTCGTGCGCTGCGATCCCGAGGGGCAGGTGATCGGTCGCGAGGCGGTGACCGCCGCGACCGACTACGGCCGCTCCCGCCGCCCGCCGACCGAATACGTCAACGTCTGCTATGCGGGCTGGGACGGCACGGCGACGGTCGATTGGCCCGCGGCAGGCGTCCGCCTCACGCTCGAGGCCGATCCGGTGTTCCAGCACCTGATGCTGCACGTGCCCCAGGGCGGCGAGCCGGTC
>DASZTU010000157.1:0-3470 GCA_035547975.1 Devosiaceae bacterium
GTCGGCAATTTCTACAAGGGGATGCTGGTTTCGGTACCCCTTCACCTCGAGACGCTCCCGGGCGCGCCGAAGGCGGCCGACCTCTGGGAAATCCTCGCCGACTACTATCGCGGCGCCGAACTCGTCTCGGTGGTGCCGATGGACAAGCCCGCCGACTCGAGCGGCCGGCTCGAGCCCGAGGCGCTCAACGACACCGACCGCATGGAGCTCAGGGTCTATGGCAACGAAACACACCGGCAGGCGGTGCTCGTGGCGCGGCTGGATAATCTCGGCAAGGGCGCGGCCGGTGCCGCGGTGCAGAACCTCAAGCTGATGCTGGGCCTCTGAGCCGCCGATGAATTTTGCCAGCGACAATTGGGCGGGTGCGACACCCGAAGTCATGGCTGCGCTTGCGCGGCACAATGCGGGCTTTTCGACCGCCTATGGCGGCGATGCGGTGACGGCGGCGGTGAAGCGCCGTTTCTCGGAGGTGTTCGAGCGCGAGGTCGAGGTGTTTTTCACCGCGACCGGCACGGCCTCGAATGCGCTCTCGATGGCTGCCTGCGCGCGGCCCGGCGGGCTGATCCTCTGCAGCGCCGACGCGCACCTGCGCAACGACGAATATGGCGCGTCCGAGTTCTTCACCGGCGGCATGAAGCCGGTCACCGTGCCCTCGCGCTTGGGCAAGATGACGCCGGCCGCGTTCGAGGCGGTGCTCGCCCGCTACCCCGAGGGCAATCGCACCGGCCGCCCTGTCGTGCTCAGCATCACCGACGCGACCGAGGCGGGCACGGTCTACCCGCCCGAGGAGGTCGCGGGGCTCGCCAGCATTGCGAGGCAGCACGGCATGACGGTGCACATGGACGGCGCCCGCTTCGCCAATGCCGTCGCGGCGCTCGGGGTTTCGCCGGCGTCGCTCACCTGGCAAGCCGGCATCGACCTCATGTCGTTCGGCGGAACGAAGAACGGCTGCTGGGCGGCCGAGGCGATCGTGGTGTTCGAGCCCGGCCGTTTTCCGGACCTCGACGTCATCAAGTCGCGCGCAGGCCACACCTTTTCCAAGGCCCGGTTCGTCGCGGCGCAGTTCGAAGCCTACCTTGCCGACGACAACTGGCTGAAGACCGCCCGCCACGCCAACGACATGGCCCGGCGCCTCGCCGACGGTGTCGCCCGCAAGGCCCGGCTCGGCTGGACACCCGAGGCCAACGAAGTGTTTCCGGTGCTGCCGAGGCCGACGGTCGAGCGGTTGCGCGGGGCCGGGGCGGTGTTTCATCCCTGGCCCAGCGACGAAGTCGAGACGGGGGCAGACGAGGAGACCCTTCGGCTGGTCACCTCATGGGCGACCCGGCCCGAAGAGGTCGAGGCGTTCCTCGCGCTGCTCTAGCCCTCAGGCGACCCTGACCCGGACCCGGTTACCGGACGGGTCGGCGGTTTCGAGCCCGCCCTCGATGGTTGCGAGGGGGGCATTCAGGGCCCGCAGCCGGTCGCGGATTTCCCCGAGCGTTCCGGCATCGGGGACGCGGATTTCAAACCAGCGCAAACCGGCGGCCCCCGGGGCCGGGAGGGCGGCGTTCTCCCCGGCCCAGATGTTGAAGGCGATGGCGTGTGGCATGTAGCCGAGGCCGACGTCCCCCATGCCGAACTGCTTGATGATGAAGAGCCCTGCGTAACCGAGCCCGTCGCGGTAGAACCGCATGGCAAGCCCGAGATCGTTGACGTGCACGTGGACGTGCCCCACGCGCGTGCCCACCGGCATCATGGGCTGCAGCACCGGATTTTCGCCAAGCTCGGCGAGCAAACCGTCGAGGTCGATCGGCTCGCGGCCGGAATGCGGCTTGCCGTCAACGGTCGTGGCGTAGGAGCCGCGCGCCGGGTCGCCGAGCGTCCCCCGCCACGGCGTCTCGAAGGTGATCTCGATGCCGTTGCCGTCGAGGTCCCAGAGGTAAATGGCTTCGGAAACGAGGTGGTCGGTGGGCGCGATGCGGACCCCGCGCTGCATCGCGCGGACGGCAAATTGCGCCAGATCCGGCCGGGTCGGGACGTGAATGGCGACGTGGTAGAGGCCGATGGTGCGCGGCTCGACCGGCCGCTGCGCCCCGAGTTCGAGGCTGATCAGCGTTTCTCCGTTGACCCCGAGATTGAGCTCGGCTTCGGACTCGGACACGATGGAGAGCCCAACCACATCCTGCCAGATGGCAAGCGCCTTGCGGTGGTCGGTGACAGCAATCCGGACCGGGCCGAAGCGGCTCGAGAGCGGCAGCTTCGGGGCGCTGCGAACTTGCGGATCGGTTTCGGCGGGAAAAATCATCATGGCCTCCGTGGCACCAGCCCTAGCCTGTTGCCCTCCGATATAGGCCTTCCCGGCGGCAACGCCTATCGAACAAAGTCGAAGGGATCGTTCGCCCTTCCGCACCGAGTCCGCGCAGTCCTCGGCACGCCGAGCTATCCCTTCAGCACGCGGCGGCGCCGGTATTCGCTGGCGGCCCAGATGACCGCGACGGCAAAGACCAGCCCGAGCACGAGGGACAGCCAGTTGGTTGTGGCAACGAGACGGGACAACAGGCCCGGCACGTCGATCGGCTGATTGGCGAGGACCGCCGCCTGCAGGGCCCCGATATCGAAGCTGAAGCTCAACCGTTCACGCAGGAACGTGAGGAGATAGCTGCCGCCCGGTGCCGAGCCGAAATCGATGACACCCTCGAAAAGCGAGATCACGACCGGAATGAGCAGCGCGAGCGGGATGCTCCATCGGCCGACGACCGTCGAGAGCGCACCCACCCAGGCGAAGAAGGGCGCGTACCAGAGCAGCAGGACGACGAGGTAGCCGAGCGCGGTAGCGCTGACCTGCAAATAGGCGGTGACGGTGCCGCCGAGGTCGGGCAAGGCGAGGAGCGGCAACGCGAACGGGGCGACGAAGGTCGCCGCGGCGGCGACGACACCGGTCAGCAGCAGCGCGAAGTAGACGAGCAGCGGCAAGATGGTGAGGCCGGCGGTGAGCTTGCTCATCAGGATGGAAAAATCCGTCCGCGGCATGGATTTCCAGAAGAACATCTGGTTGTTGCGGCGGTCGGCGTTGAAGGCGTCGGCGAAATAGAAGAACAGCGCGATGAAGAGATAGCCGCCCCAGAGCGCGGAAATCCCGAGATAGAGCGTGTCGAACAGCCGGTAGCCGGTCCCCGGCACCGGTCCCGACGCATAGTAGTGGTAGCGGCCCGAAACGAATGACGCGGCGATCAGGAAGGTCACCACCCCGATGAGGATCAGCGGCGCATAGAGGAAGGCGCCGCGGTGCTGGAGATATTCGCGGCGGACAAGGGCGACGAAGGCTCTCATCGGCTCGCACCCGCTGCATCCACCCCCGGCTCGCGCTGCATGAGGGCAACGAAGAGGTCGCTGAGGGTCGGCGTCGTGACCGTGCCGAACGGGGCGAGCTGGTCGCGCGCGACCCCATCGAAGATCATCACCGACTGGCCGAAGCGGGTTTCGGCAAA
>DASZTU010000158.1:0-10828 GCA_035547975.1 Devosiaceae bacterium
TGAGGGGCGTCGAATCTCGGCCGCAGCGTACACCGGCCTCGTCCTGAGGTGCGAGCGCAGCGAGCCCGAAGGACGCTAGTTCGGAAGGATCAGGATGTCGCTCGAATTGAGCGACACCTGGACGGGCTCGTCGATCGCGGGCGGGGGCGTGTGGGTGTCGTTGAATGTATCGAGGCTCAGCGAATTGCTGCCGAGATCGACCTTGAGGCGGATCACCGAGCCGAGGAAGCTCACTTCGGAAACCCTGCCGGAAAAAACGACGTCCTGCCCGTTGGGCTTGCCGAGCGACACGGCCTCCGGGCGCATGGTGAGGGCGATCGGCGCGTCGGCCGCGGCGCCGGGGGGGAGAGCGGGGAGGCGGATCGTCTGCCCGTCGACCGAGACGGCGCGCTGGCTCACATCCAGCACCCGGGCGTTGAGCGTGTTGAGCGTGCCGACGAAGCTCGCGACGAAGCGGGTCGCGGGCCGGTTATAGACCTCGAAGGGCGTGCCGAACTGCTCGACATTGCCGGCGCTCATCACCACGATCCGGTCGGAGATCGAGAGCGCCTCCTCCTGGTCGTGCGTCACGAAAATGGTGGTGATGCCGAGCTCGCGCTGGATGGCGCGGATTTCCTGCCGCAGCGACACGCGGATCTTGGCGTCGAGTGCCGAGAGCGGCTCATCGAGGAGGAGCATGCGCGGCTTGGGCGCGAGGGCGCGGGCGAGCGCCACGCGCTGCTGCTGGCCGCCCGACATTTCGAACGGGTAGCGCTTGTTGTAGCCGGGAAGGCCGATGAGCTTGAGCATTTCCTCGACGCGGGCGCGCCGCTCGGCAACCGGCATTCCCGCGATCTTGAGGCCGAAGCCGACATTGTCCTCGACGTTCATGTTGGGAAAGAGCGCGTAGGCCTGGAAGACCATGCCGATCTTGCGCTGGTTGGGCTGGAGCGGGGTGATGTCCTTGCCCTCGACGAGGATGGTGCCCGAGGTCGGCCGCTCGAAGCCGGCGATCATCCTGAGAATGGTGGTCTTGCCGCACCCGGACGGGCCGAGCAAAGTCACGAACTCGCCCCGGTTGAACGACAGGTCGACGCCCTTCACCACGGCGTTGCCGTTGAAGGCCTTGAGCAGCTTGTCGATGCGCAGGAATTCCTCGGCCATGGCCCTTCTTATACCCGTTGCGTCCGCGGCGCGAAGCGCGCGAGCAGCTGGATCGCCCCCATGGCGGCCCAGGTGACGATAAAGGAAATCACCGCCAGGGCCGCCGGCTCGAAGGCGCGGTTGGCCCCGACGTTCTGCATGTAGACCCCGAACGCCTGGCGGTTGAGCAGGCTCGCCATGGTGAACTCGCCGATGACGATGGCGAGCGTCAGGAACGCCCCGGAGAGCGCGGCGACGATGATGTTGGGAAAGATCACGCGGACGAGGATGGTCGCCGTGTTGGCGCCGAGAATGTTGGCGGCTTCCGTCAGGGTCTGCACGTCGATGGTCCTGAGCCCCGTGTCGACGGCGCGGTACATATAAGGCAAGGCGAGCGCGACGTAACCCAGCGTCAGCAGCACGTCGGTGCCGAAATCGCTGTTGGTGAGGGGGAGGATCGAGCTCGAATTGTAGAGCCGGATGTAACCGAAGACGAGGATGATCGGCGGAATGATGAGCGGCAGGAGCGTCACGAACTCGATGATGGGCCGGAGCTGGGGGGCGCGCAGGCGCACGAAATAGGCGGCCGGGACGACGATCAGCAGCCCCACCACGATCGCGGCGATCCCGACCGAAAGCGAATAGAGGAAGGTCTGCTGGAAAGCCGGCGACTGGAGCACATTGGCATAGGCATCAAAGCTCAGCGTGCCACGGCGGATCGAGAGCGAGAACTGCACCGTCGCGAGCAGCGGCCCGAGGAAGTAGAGCGCGCCGAGCGCGAAGATGACCCAGGACCAGAACCGGGTGCGGGTCATTTGAGCCACCGTTCGGCGCGGGTGCGGATCACGAGATAGACCACGTTGGCGAGTGCGGCGATGACGATCATGCCGAGCGCCAGTGCCGCGCCGAGGCCGGGATTGTTGAGCACGTCGCCGCGGATCTGCGCATAGAGCAGGATCGGCACGATGTTGAGCGAGGAGCCGGTGAGGGCGTATGCCGTGGCGATGGCGCCAAACGCATTGGCGAAGAGCAGCGACAGCGTGCCGAGCAGGTTGGGCCAGAGTACCGGCAGGCCGACATAGCGCCAGAACTGGGCGGGGGTCGCCCCGAGCGTCGCCGCGGCCTCGCTCCATTCCTTCCGCAGCCCGTCGATGGCGGGCGCGATGATGAGGATCATCAGCGGAATCTGGAAGTAGCAATAGGTGATCGTGAGGCCCCAGAAGGAAAGGAGGTTGAAGCCGGCGCGATAGATGTCGATCCCCATCAGCTTGAGGCCGACGGTGAGCAGGCCGAGGCGGCCGAGCGTCGCGATGAAGGCAAAGGCGAGCGGGATGCCGGCGAACTGCGAGGCGACGCCGGAAAAGGTGAGCACGACGGAGCGGATGGAATCGGGCAGGCGGCCGCGGATCACCGCCAGCGCGATGATGAGGCCGGCGGCTGCGCCCAGCACGGCCGAGGCGACGGAGACCCGGATCGAAATCCAGAACGAGCTCACGATCTGCGGCGTGCCGAGATCGACGATGTTCTGCAGCGTGAAGCCGCCGTCGGGACCCTGGAAGGCGCTCACCACGAGCCAGACGGTGGGCAGGATCAGGAACATCACGGCGAAGATCAGGAACGGGGCAACGCCCAGATAGTCGCCCCAGCGGGCGCCCTGGAGGGCGCGCAGGGGGCCGCCGGAAGCGGTAGCCACCCCGGCCGTAACCGGGGCGGCAGTTTCGACGACAATAGCCTCGGAGCTATTGGACATTGGCGCCGACGACGGTGTCCCACTGCTTGGTGATCACGTCCTTGGCAGCGGCCTGCTCATCGAGGGTCGGGAAGACCGCCTTGGCGTAGAGCGCCGGGTCGGGGAGCTTGTCCAACAGGTCCTGCGGGACCTTGTTGTTCTTGGCGAGATCGTTGAAGCGGATCGGGTGGCAGTAGCCGGCGAGCCAGGCGATCTGTCCTTCATCCGAATAGAGGTACTCCATCCAGAGCTTGGCCGCATTGGGGTGCGGCGCATAGGCGCTGATCGCCTGGATGTAGACGCCGGCCACGACGCCATCGGAGGGGACGATCACTTCGGCCTTCGGGTTGCCCTGGAAGCCGTCCTTCCAGGCGAGGGCGTTGTAGTCCCACGCGACCACGATCGGGGTCGTGCCCTGGGCCGTGGACGCAGCCTTGCCGATCACCGGCACGAAGTTGCCGGCCTTGTTGAGTTCGGAGAAGAATTCGAGGCCCTTGGTCCCCGCATCGGCGCCCGCCGATCCGCCATTGGCGATGCCGGCGGCGTAAACGGCCTGGATCGCCTGGTTGGAGGCGCGCGGGTCCCCGGCGAGGGCGAGGCTGTTGGCGTAGTCGCCTTTCTTGAGGTCGGCCCAGGTCTTGGGGGCGGTCTTGACGATGTCGTCGTTCACGAGGAACGACAGCACGCCGTAATAGTCGCCATACCAGTAGCCGTCGGCGTCCTTGGCGCTGTCGGGGATCGTGTCCCAGGTCGAGACCTTGTAGGGCTGGAGCAGTTTCTGGTCCTTGGCGGTGGGACCGAAGGAGAGGCCGACGTCGATGACGTCCGGCGCCTGCGGGCCGGTATTGCCCTTGTTGGCGATGATGGCCTGAAGCTCGTCGCCCGAGCCCGCGTCCGGGTTGAGCTCGTTGAGGGTGATGCCCGGATACTTCTTCTTGAAGCCCTCGATGAGGTCGCCATAGCCGCACCAGTCATGCGGCAGGGCGATGGTGGTGAGCTGGCCTTCCTGCTTGGCTGCGGCGTAGAGATCGTCGAGCCCGGCCGCATAGGACGGCGCGATCGACGTAAGCAGTGCCGCGGCCGAGACGGACGCGGTCAGCACCCTATGCAATTTCATGTTGAGCCTCCTGGGCATGATGGTCCGTTCTTGGTGACGGATAGAGGGGTCACCTCAGGGATGAGGGACGCATTAGTTTGGCCGCATGTCAACTGGATGACAAGCATCGTCCCGTGGCGAGTGGCAGCCGCAACCGCCCGGTGGAAGGGACTTTGCGGTGTCACAATGCCGGGGCGCGGCGGCCGGCGGGGGTGGCGCGGGGCGCTTTGTCGGCGGGCGCGATCGGGAGCGTCGGGCGCGGCGGATGGGAACGCTTGGGCGGGATAAGCATTGGGCCCCGACGGCCGGGCACGCGCGCCCCGGCCGGGGCGGCGCGGATGCCTTGCGTTTTGCAGACGGGGGTGCCAGAAGAGCGCCGCGCGGCAAGCCAAAGCGCTTTGGATCAGGTCGGCGAGTGTGCGTCGGTCCCCCGCAATTTCAGTCATTCTCCAGGAGGTTTCCCGTGGCCATTCGGGCATTGGTTTGGGGCGAAAACGTTCACGAGCGGATCAACAAGATCGTGGGCGACAACTATCCGAAGGGGATGCACGAGCGGATCGCCGAGCAACTCCGCCTCGACAGCAACATCACCGCCTCGACAGCGACGCTGCAGGAGCCCGAGCACGGCCTGACCCAGGCCCGGCTCGCCGAGACCGACGTGCTGCTCTGGTGGGGGCACCGGTCGCACGGCGACGTGCAGGACGAGATCGTCGAGCGGGTCGCCAAGCGGGTCTGGGAAGGGATGGGGCTCATCGTCCTCCACTCCGGCCATTTCTCGAAGATTTTTAAGCGGCTGATGGGGACGCCCTGCGCCCTCAACTGGCGCGAGGCTGGCGAGCGCTGCCGCATCTGGACGGTCAATCCGGGGCACCCGATCGCGGCCGGCCTCGGGCCCTATTTCGAGCTCGAAATGGAGGAGATGTACGGCGAGCCGTTCACCGTTCCCGAGCCGCTCGAGACGGTCTTCATCTCCTGGTACCAGGGCGGCGAGGTCTTCCGCTCGGGGCTCACCTACCGGCGGGGCAACGGCAACATCTTCTACTTCCAGCCGGGGCATGAAACCTACCCCAGCTATCACGACGACAATGTCGGCAAGGTGCTGCGCAACGCCGTGAACTGGGCCTATAATCCCACCGCGCAGGTCATCAACATCCACTCGGCGCCGAACCGGCCGGTCGACAAGGCCCTCGAGCCGATCAAGGAGCGCGGCCCGCGCCTGCACCAGGCGGGCGAAGAAGGCTTCCGCTAAAACCTTCCGGGCCGGCGGGCGCCGGCCCCACCTCCGCACCCGAGGCAAATTCCCATGCGTCTGCTTATCCTTGGCACGGGTAACATGGCTTCCGCCCATGCCACCCATTTTGCCGCGATCGAGGGCGTCGAACTGGTCGGCGCCGTCGACACCGATCCGACGCGGCTTGCGGCCTTCTGTGACGGCCACAAGATTCCAAACCGCTTTGAATCGCTCGACGCGGCGATCAAATGGGGTGAATTCGACGCCGTGACGAACGTAACGCCCGACGGGGCGCATTATCCGACGTCGATGGCCCTGATCGGGGCCGGCAAGCACGTCTTCTGCGAAAAGCCCCTCGCGACCGATTTCGACAAGGCGATGGAGATGACGCGGGCGGCGGAAAACGCCGGCCTCGTCAACATGGTCAACCTCAGCTACCGCAATGTCGCGCAGCTGCAGAAGGCACGGCAGATCGTGCTTTCCGGCGACATCGGCGAGGTGCGGCACGTCGAAGCCTCGTTCCTGCAGAGCTGGCTCGTGTCGCGGGCCTGGGGCGACTGGCGGACGGAGCCGCGCTGGCTCTGGCGCCTGTCGACCGAGCACGGCTCGAACGGCGTCCTCGGCGACATCGGCGTCCACATCCTCGATTTCGTCGTCTACGGCGCCGCCATGGAGATCAACAAGGCGTTCGTGCGCCTCCAGACCTTCCACAAGGCCGAGGGCGACCGGATCGGCGACTACAAGCTCGACGCCAATGACAGCTTCACCATGGCGGTCGAATTCAACAACGGCGCCCTGGGCGTCATCCATGCGAGCCGCTTCGCGCCGGGCTATCTCAACACGCTGCGGCTGCGCGTCTTCGGCGACAGGGGCGGCATCGAGCTCCAGCACGGGCTGGATGGCTCGAGCCTCAGGGCCTGCACCGGAGACGCCGTCGAAGGCCCGGTCTGGGCGGACGTGCCGTGCGATCCGGTCGAGACCAACTACCAGCGCTTCGTTGCGGCGGTGCGCGCCGGGCAGAGCCTCGATCCGACCTTCCGGCACGCGGCGAACCTGCAGCGAATCATCGACAGCGCCATGGTCAGCGACCGCGAGCGCCAGGAACTGCCGTCGCGCTGAGGGGGGCGGCGGGGCCGGGCAGGGCAGGGTTCCGGGGGTTGCGCCCGTGTGGTCCGGGTCACAGGGCCCGGCCATTCTCCCCCGAACGGGGCTTTTTCGCTCAGCCGGTTCATGCTTTCTCAAGCCGGCCGTGCGACAGTCATGGCGTCGCCGACCGGATGCCAAGATGAACGTTGCGCTCGAGAGCCTTGTGCCGGACCCGTTTGCCGCGCCGGCACGGCGCGATCCCGTCTTCGGGCAGCTGATTGCGTTTCTGCTGGTCGGGGGAAGCGGGGCGGTCGCCTTCGTGCTGCTTTCGACCATCGCGATCGGGCTCAGGCCGCCGGTCCCCGACTGGGTCGCGAGCACGGTCTGCTACGCGGCGCTGATCGGCCCGGTCTATCTCCTCCACCGGCGCTTCTCCTTCCGCTCGAGCGCCCCGCACGGGCACGCGCTCCCGCGCTATGTGGGGGTGCAGATCGGGGCGATCTGCCTCGCCTCGCTCTTTTCCTACGTGACCTACCACCTCCTCGGGCTGCCGACGGTCTGGGCGTCGCTGCTCGTGACTGGCCTGACCTCGGGAGTGAGCTTCGTCATCCTCAAGGCGTGGGCCTTCACCCATCCCGGCACCGCGGTCCCGGCGGCCGTCCCGAACGTCGTCGAGGACATTTTCGCCTGACTCGATCCGGGCGGCTGGCAAATCGGCCGCGCTGCGATATGGTCCCCCCGGTTTTCCGGCTAGGGGTCTTCTTATGCGTTCGGCACTGATTGTTTACGGCGGTTGGGAAGGGCACGATCCTGAAGAGTGTGCCCAGATCTACCGCCGCTGGCTGCACGAGGACGGGTTCACCGTCCGCATGTCGACGGAGACGAAGGCCTTCGCCGATCCCTCGATCCACGAGCTGTCGCTGATCGTGCCGGTGTTCACGATGAGCAAGATCGAAAAGGACGAGGCGATCAACCTCGCCAAGGCGATCGAGGGCGGCGTCGGCATGGCCGGCCATCACGGCGGCATGGGCGATGCCTTCCGAGAATCGACCGAATACCAGTTCATCACGGGCGGCCAGTGGGTCGCGCACCCCGGCAACGTCATCGACTACACGGTCGACGTGACCAAGCCGGACGACCCGATCATGCAGGGGATCAAGAGCTTTCCCTACACCTCCGAGCAGTACTACATGCACGTCGACCCGGCGAACGAGGTGCTGGCGACGACGACGTTTTCGGGCGAGCACGCCTGGTGGATCAAGGGCGTGGTGATGCCGGTGGTCTGGAAGCGGCACTACGGCAAGGGCCGGGTGTTCTATAGCTCGCTCGGGCACAAGGCCAAGGAGTTCGAGGTCCCCGAGATGGCGACGATCCTGAGGCGCGGCCTCAACTGGGCGGCGCGGGAATAGAGCGCAAGTTGTTCGCCGTTCACGCGCGCGGTCGCGGCGGCGTCACAACTATTCGCCCGGGAAGCGCGAAAACGTGACTTGAAACTTGCCCGGCGAGCGTGCCGTTTCTTCTACCATCCAGGGAAGGGAGAGCGGGGCGTCATGGCGAGCGTTACGGAGACGGCCGGCGTCGACAAGCCGGCCAGGGCCAAAGGGCCGCTGATCTACCGGCAATCGATCTGGACGCGGATCACCCACTGGGTCTGGGTGGTCTGCCTGTTCTTCCTGCTGGAGAGCGGCCTCAACATCTTCAACGCCCACCCCACACTCTATATCGGCCAGCAGTCCGGCTTCACCGACCTCCAGTCGGACGGCCAGCATCTCGACAATGCCTGGCTCGACATCGGGGCGGTCAACACCGACAACGGCCCGCGCGGGCAGGTGACCCTTTTCGGTCACAGCTTCGATTCGACGGGCCTCGGCCTCGGCATGAGCGGCGATCCCGACCAGCCGGATTTCCGCGGCTTTCCGGCGTCGGTGACGGTGCCCTCCTATTACGACCTCGCGACCGCCCGGGTGATCCACTTCTTCTTTGCCTGGCTGCTCGTCGGAACGCTCGCCGTCTGGCTTATCGCCAGCATCATCAACCGGCACATCGCCGGCATTCCGCCGACGCCGCGCGATCTCCGGCACCTGCCGCGGGACGTCCTCAACCACCTGCGGCTGCGCTTCGAGCACGCGCGGCAGTACAACACGCTGCAAAAGATCGCCTACTCGGTGGTGCTGTTCATCCTGTTCCCGCTGATCGTCCTCACCGGCCTCACCATGTCGCCGGGGGTCGATTCGGCCTGGCCGTGGCTGCTCGACCTCTTCGGTGGCCGGCAGACGGCGCGCTCGATCCATTTCCTCACCATGTCGGCGCTGGTGCTGTTCTTCATCATCCACATCGTCATGGTGATCCTCGCCAATCCCATCAACGAATTGAGACAGATGATCACCGGCCGCTACCGCGCCGGGGCGGAGGTCACGTTCGATCCCGGCAAGGGAGACAAGCCATGAACAAGCTCCTCATGAATCGCCGCCGCCTGCTCGGGCTCGGCGCGGCCGGCGCCTCGACCCTCATGCTCTCGGGCTGCGACTGGTTCGACGGCCACCTCACGCCGGGCGACGACCTGCGTTCGACGCTCGAGAAGGCCAACAGCTGGACCTACAAGGCGCAGCGGCTGCTCGCCGGCCAGCAGGCGCTGGCCCCTGAATACACGGAAGCCGATATCCGCCAGGGGCAGCGCCCGAACGGGTCGACGGACCCACAGACCGACGAATATCTCGCCCTCAAGGCCAACAATTTTGCCGACTACAAGCTCAAGATCACCGGGCTCGTGAATAAGGAGCTCACCCTCTCGCTCGCCGACCTCAAGGCCCGGCCGCAGCAGACGCAGATCACCCGGCACGATTGCGTCGAGGGCTGGAGCTGCATCGCCAAGTGGACCGGCACCCGGCTCGGCCCGATCCTCGACGAAGCGGGGATCAAGCCCGAAGCGCGCTTCTGCCTCTACCGCTGCTACGACATGATGGATGGCGGCCTCGCCGGGCAGATCCCCTACTATGAAACCTCCGACCTCATCGACGCCCACCACCCGCAGACGCTCCTCGCCTATGGGATGAACGGGGGGGACCTGCCGGTCGCCAACGGGGCGCCGGTCCGGGTCAGGATCGAGCGGGCGCTCGGCTACAAGCAGCCGAAATACGTCCACACCATCGAGCTCGTCTCGAGCTTCACCGATGTGGGGCAGGGGCGGGGCGGCTACTGGGAGGACTACGGCTACGACTGGTACGGCGGAATCTGACAGCCGCGATCGGCAGGCGCCCCGCTGGCGGCCGCAGGCCGGGAGCGCGGCTCCGACCGCGCCGCGTGCGGCACGCCCCTGTTTCTTTGCAGATTTTCCGCTAATCTTCTGCTAGAAGGCCGCCGTCAGGGAGCGGTCGTGCCGACGCGATGGGCCGGTCGTTCGCGGGTTTGGTCAAACGCGGAATCGGGGTGAGACGCCTCGGCGATTCCGCTCATCAGCGGGGGAAGGTGATGCGTCAGTTCGGGTCGGCAATGGCAGCGGCGGCGATCGTTGGCCTCATGGCATCGCTCGCCATGCCGCAGACCGCCGCGGCGGCGATTTTCGGCTCGTCGAAGCCCGCGGAGCCGGAATCGACGCTGACCTTCAAGAGCGCGGCGGGCACCCTTACCGGCAAATGGGCCTATCGGCTGATCGCGATTTCGGGTGACCCCAAGACCAGCCTCTCGAAGATGTCGCTCGGGGCGAGCGAGTTCGACCTCGTCGAGGAGGGCGGCAAGATCACCGGCACCCGGCCGGCCGGCAAGGGCAAGAGCTATCCTGTCGAGGGATTTGTGGTGTACGGAGCCCGGCGCGCGCCGCAGATCGTGCTCCACTCCACCTCCGACGTGAACGGCAAGACCTACGAATTCGACTATTTCGCCTATCTGATGCCGTCCTGGAACGTCACGGCGACGCAGCCCGACACCTTTATGGGCACGGTGGTCAGGACCGACCCGAGCGCGCCCGACGCGCCGGCGATCGTCGTGAGCTTCATTGCGACGCGCGAGGCCGCCGCGGCGCCCAAGCCCGGCAAGTAGGCCGCCGCCGGCCCTGCGCGCGGGGCGGCGGGCGGAGCCGGGAACGCCAAGCTGAACGGCAGCTAAACGCGGCGTTGCGGCCGGTTCAGTGCCGGGGCGCTAGCTTCCCCCATCGCCGCCGCTCGCGGCGAATGGAGGGCGCCCCCGTGAACAAGCTGCTGTTGATCCTCGGATTCGTGCTGGCGATCTCGACGCTCGGCTTTGCCGCCGCGAACGCCGGCGTGCCCAGCGCCCCCGGCTACGTCACCATTGACGGGCAGACCCTTCCCGTGGACTATGACTGAGCGGCAATGAAGGGCAAGCCATGCCGCACAACAACATCCTCATTGTTCTGCTGTTCGTGACCGCGATCGCCGTGCTGGCGCTCGCCGCGACGGCCATCGTGCCGAACGGCTGAGGGCGCGGGGCGCGGGGGCGGCGACCCTTTGCGCCATGGGTTGCGATGAAGAACGGCGCGGGCCGCAAGGCTCCCTCCCCGTTGCGGGTAGGGTGGCGGCAGCTGGGTGGGGGTGGGGGCCTTACTTACGCC
>DASZTU010000159.1:0-4406 GCA_035547975.1 Devosiaceae bacterium
CGGAATCAACCTCTTCGGCGCCGTCGTCACCGGCGCGACGCTGATCGTGATCCTCGTTGCGAAGTTCACCGAAGGGGCGTGGCTCACGGTGATTGCCATTCCCCTCGTCATCGTGCTGCTGAAATCGATCCACCGCTACTACGCCCGCCTCAGCGCCGAACTGCGGGAGGAAGCGCCGATCAGGCTCGAGGACATCGACCCGCCGACGGTCGTCATCGTGACCGAAGCCTGGAACCGGCTGAGCGAAAAAGCCGTGCGCTTCGCCCTCACGATTTCGCCGGACGTCGTCGCGGTGCACCTCGTCAAGCTCGAAGGTCCGGAGCGCGACAAGGCCGCCGAGGAGCTCAGGCGGCGGTGGCATCGCGAGGTGGTCGAGCCGGTCAAGGCGCGTGGCCTCAAGCCCCCGGAGCTCGAGCTCATCCCCTCCCCCTACCGCCAGCTCAACGAGCCCCTGCTCAAGCTGCTGCGGGACATCGACGAACGCACCCCCGGGCGCGCCGTGGCGGTGCTGATCCCCGAAATCGTCATGGAGCACTGGTGGCAGAACCTGCTCCACGTGCGGCGCGCGCGGCGGCTGCGGGCGGAGCTTCTGGTGCACGGCGGATCGCGCCTGACCGTGGTCAGCGTTCCCTGGCGGCGGAGCGACCCCCACGACGGGCAAGCGCCTTCCCCCTCCTGAGGCGCCGATCGGAACCCCCACTCGCCCGAGCGGGTTTGAACTGCAACGGAGGCTCCCATGCGAAAACTTTGGACGAGTTTGTTGAGCCGCGACATCGATCGCGCTGCCGCCTTCTACCGCCTGCTCGGCGGCTTCATCGAGCTGGGCCGGACGGATACCTATGTGCTCCTGGGCGACGACGAAACCGCCCGCAGCGGGCTCACCATCATCGACTGGGTGAGTGAACTCGTGCCCAAGGGCGCCCGCGGCGTCCCCGAGGGCTCCTATCTCACCCTCGTCGTCGACGACATCGAGGCGGCGCTCGAGATCGTCCGCGATTTCGAGGTCGAGATCATGGAAAGTCCCGTCGAAACCGGCCCCTCGGGCCGCGCCGTGGTGCGGGACATTGACGGGCGGATCGTCGAGATCGTGACGCCCGACACGCACCTTGTCGTGCCGCCCCGCGAAACCGTCGCCTGAGCGAAGCGCCGGACCATCATCTCACGGCGGCTCAATTCACCTCGGCGCCCGCAACCAATGGCTGACGCCGAAGTTGCCGCCACAGCCACCGAGAGCTGAGGATTTTCCATGAACGACATCAACCCCCACGGCTTCCCGATGCCGCCCTTCGACACCCCGCAGCAGAAGCCGCCGGGCGAGAGCGGGCTGATGAATCCCGATCCCGACTACGGCGAAGAGAGCTATCGTGGATCGGGGCGGCTCGCCGGCAAGAAGACCCTCATCACCGGCGGGGATTCCGGCATCGGCCGCGCCGTCGCGCTGGCTTTTGCACGCGAAGGGGCCGACGTTGCGATCGCCTATCTCAGCGAGGACGACGACGCCCGCGAGACCGAGCGGCTGGTCAAATCGGCGGGTCGCGATTGCCTCTTGGCGCGGATCGACATCTCCAAGGCGGACAATTGCCGCAACCTGATCAAGCAGGTGGCCGACCGGTTCGGGCGCATCGACGTCCTCGTCAACAACGCCGCGCACCAGATGAGCTTTCCCTCGATCGACGACATCTCGGACGAGGAGTGGGACCTCACCTTCGCCACCAATATTTCGGCGATGTTCTACCTGACGAAAGCCGCGCTCAAGCACATGAAGCCGGGCGGCTCGATCATCAACACCGCCTCAATCAACGCGGACAGCCCCTCCCCCAACCTCTTGCCCTATGCCACAACCAAAGGCGCCATCCAGAATTTTACCGCCGGGCTCGCGCAGCTGCTCGCGGAGAAGGGCATTCGGGCCAATGCCGTTGCCCCAGGTCCGGTATGGACGCCGCTCATCCCCTCGACCATGCCGCCGGAGAAGGTGCGCGATTTCGGCAAGCAGGTGCCGATGGGCCGTCCCGCGCAGCCGGTCGAGCTCGCACCGGCCTATGTGATGCTCGCGACCGACGAGGCGAGCTACATCTCCGGTGCCACGATCGCCGTGACCGGCGGCAAGCCGATCATCTAGCGGCGAGACGCAAGATGGCGAGGACCGTCGGGGATTTCTTCTGGGAGCGGCTCTACGCCTGGGGCGTCCGCCGCGTGTTCGGCTACCCCGGCGATGGCGTCAACGGCCTCCTCGGGGCCCTGCAGCGGCGCGGTGGCGACATCGAGTTCGTACAGGCGCGGCACGAGGAGATGGCCGCCTTCATGGCCTCGGCCCACGCAAAATTCACCGGGGAGCTCGGTGTGTGTCTTGCAACCTCCGGCCCCGGTGCGTCGCATCTCGTGACTGGCCTATACGATGCGCTCCTCGACCACATGCCCGTGCTGGCGATCGCCGGCCAGCAGGCGCGCACGGCGATCGGCGCACATTACCAGCAGGAGGTCGACCTCGCCGCCATGTTCAAGGACGTCGCCTCGGCCTTTGTGCAGCAGGCGATCGTTCCCTCCCAGGTTCGGCACCTGACCGACCGCGCCGTGCGGATTGCGCTGGCGCGGCGGGCGGTGACCGCGCTCATCTTCCCCAATGACCTCCAGGAGATGCCGTATTCCGAGCCGCAGCGCATGCACGGCTCGGTTTTTTCGGGCGTCGGCTGGTCAAAGCCGCGGATCGTGCCCGAGGACCAGGACCTTCGCCGCGCCGCCGACATCCTCAACGCCGGCCGGAAGGTTGCCATGCTGGTCGGCGCGGGTGCCTTCGGGGCGGAGGCCGAGGTCCAGCAGACGGCCGAGATCCTCGGCGCGGGGGTCGCCAAGGCGCTGCTCGGCAAGGCGGTGCTGCCCGACGACCTGCCCTATGTGACGGGCTCGATCGGGCTTCTCGGGACGCCGGCGAGCTGGGACCTGATGCAGCGCTGCGACACGCTGCTGATCGTGGGCTCCGGCTTTCCTTATAGCGAATTCCTGCCCGAGCCCGGCAAGGCCCGGGCCGTGCAGATCGACATCGATCCGGCGATGCTGTCGCTGCGCTACCCGGTGGACGTGCCGCTCACGGGCGACGCGGCCGAGACGCTCCGGGCGCTCCTGCCGCTCCTCGAGCCCAAGCCCGACGGCGCCTGGCAGAAGCACATCCGTCACGCCGTGGAACATTCGGAGCGCCTGCTCGCCGAGCGCGCCGCCCAGCCGGCAAACCCGATCAATCCGCAGCGCGTCTTCACCGAGCTCAGCCCGCGCCTGCCCGACCGCGTGATCCTCACCTCGGACAGCGGCTCCTGCGCGAACTGGTACGCGCGCGACCTCCGCCTCAGGCGCGGCATGATGGCCTCGCTCTCCGGCAGCCTCGCCTCGATGGGCGCCGCGGTGCCCTATGCCATCGCCGCCAAGCTCGCCCACCCCGACCGGCCGGTCATTGCCATGGTCGGCGACGGGGCCATGCAGATGAACAACATGGCCGAGCTCATCACGGTCGCCAAGTACTGGAAAACGTGGGCCAACCCGGTCTGGGTCTGCATGGTGCTGAACAATTCGGACCTCAACCAGGTGACGTGGGAACAGCGGGTGATGGAGGGCGATCCCAAGTTCGGCGCGTCGCAGGAACTGCCGGACGTCCCCTATCACCGGTTCGCCGAGCTCACCGGCCTCAAGGGGATATTCGTCGACAATCCCGACGATCTCGGCGCCGCCTGGGAAGAGGCGCTGGCCGCCGACCGGCCCACCGTGCTCGACGTGCGGACGGACCCCGACGTCCCCCCGATCCCCCCGCACCTCACGCTCAAGCAGGTGCGCAACTTCGTGACGGCCCTGCCCAAGGACGAGGATCGGGCGAGCGTGGTCGCGCGCACGGCGGGCCAGGCCCTCAGCGGGCTCGTGCCGCATCGGTAGCGGGAGAGGATGGGAGCGCCGGCGGGCTTAGAAAAGCGAGCGAACGCAGCCGCCTCGCCCAACCATCGGTGATCCGGGAAAGCTTGGAGCGGGTGAAGGGAATCGAACCCTCGTCGTAAGCTTGGGAAGCTTCTGCTCTACCATTGAGCTACACCCGCAACGGGTGCTCTTTTGCGGGAAAAGCCCAAAGCCGTCAAGCGCGCGATGGGGCCGCACAAGGTCGGCAGGCGCCGCCTGACCACCACCCTCCGAGCCCGAGCGCAAAGGGGGATCGGCCAGGCGAACCCGGCTGGCCGCGCCCCCATTGAGCTCCTGCTCCGACTGGATCAGAACAGGAGCTCCAATGCCCGGGTGGTCGCGCGTCCGAACCGCAAAAGTGGCGTCACTTTTGCGGAAGCACGCGCTAGTGCGTCTGGTTGAGATTGTTGCCGCCGGCGGGCCGCTGCTGGGCGTTGCCGCCGATGCCGCTCCCGGTCGACGTGCCCGTCGAG
>DASZTU010000160.1:0-11631 GCA_035547975.1 Devosiaceae bacterium
GGGTTCGGGCGCCGCTGTTCGTGCAGTCGGCGCTCAGGCGCGCCCGCCGGCTGGGGCTCGACGAAATCTGCCTCATGGATACCGACGCCGCCCAGCTCGAGCTCATCGGCGCGCTCTGCGCGGAGCTGGCGCGGCGGGACGGCACGGGCGTGCGCATCACGACCACGACCTCGGCCGACGAGGCCTTTGCCGGGGTCGCCCACGTCGTGACGACGGTTCGCCCAGGCGGCGCCGAAGGCCGCGTCACCGACGAGCGGATCGCCGAACGGCACGGCGTCCTCGGGCAGGAAACGACCGGCGCCTGCGGCTTCGCCATGGCGCTGCGCAGCATCCCGACCATTCTCGCCTATGCGAGGCGGCTGCGCGAAATCAGCCCCGAGGCCTGGCTCTTCAACTTCACCAATCCGGCGGGACTCGTGAGCCAGGCCCTGAGCGATGCCGGAATCGATCGGTGCGTCGGCATCTGCGACAGCGCCAATGGGGCGCAGAACGCCGTCGCGCGCCGGCTCGGCATCGACCCGCAGGCCGTCGAGGCCGACCTCTTCGGCCTCAATCACCTCTCCTTTACCCGCTATGCCCGGGTAAACGGGGTCGACCGGCTGCCCGAGGCGCTGGCCGACGACGACTTCCTCGCCGGCACCAATCTGCGCGTGTTCGAGCCAAAGGTCGTGCGCCGCCGCGGCATGTGGCTCAACGAGTACCTCTACTATTATTACTACCTCGACCGGGCCATGGCGGGGCATGGCAACGGGCCGACGCGCGGCGAGCAGGTGCTCGAACTCAACCGCGAGCTCATCGCCGAGCTCCGCCGCATCGACGCCGCGACCCATCCCGACCGGGCGCTCCGGGCCTATTTCGACTACGAGCACCGGCGCAGCGGCAGCTACATGGCGAGCGCCACGCAGGTCGAAACCGCCGATGCGGGCGAACATACGGCGCCCGCCGATGACGGGGAGGGCTATGCCGGCGTCGCGCTCGGCCTCATCGAGGCGCTCGAAGGCCGCGGCCCCATCCGCACCGGCCTCAACGTCGTCAACCGCGGCGCCATCGCCGACCTCGACGACACCGACGTGGTCGAGGTGAGCTGCCTCGTCGATGGCGAAGGCATCCGGCCCGTGCCGATCGGCCGCATGCCGGATGATCCCTCCTATCTCGTCAAGAGCGTCAAGCACTACGAGCGCCTCGCCGCGAAGGCGATCCTCGACCGGGACCGTGAGCTCGCCATCGACGCCTTGGTCGCGCACCCGCTGGTGCTCTCCTATTCCCGCGCCGAGCCGCTGGTCGACGATTTCCTCGCCGCCTATCCGCAATACGCGGAGGGCTGGGCATGAGCGAGCGCTACGACGTCCTCGTTGCGGGCGAATATTATTGTGACCTGATCTTTTCCGGGCTCGCGGGCGCGCCGGCCTACGGCCGTGAGATCGTGGCCTCCGGCCTCGCGACCCGCCCGGGCGGCTGCTACAACATGGCCCTGGGGCTGACGAGGCTTGGCCTCCGCACCGCCTGGGCCGCCGATTTCGGCACCGATCTGTTCAGCCGCCTGGTGCTCGAGGCGGCTGCCGCGGACGGCATCGATCCGGTTGCCTTCCGGCAACTCGGCCGGCCGGCCGAAATGGTGAGCGCGGCGTTCGACGACCGCGTCGAACGGGGCTTCATCACCTATCGCGGCGCGGACGTCGTGCCGCCCGAACGCGGTCTCCTCGAGCGCCTCGCGCCGCGCTGGCTGCTGCAGACTTTTCGCTACACGCCGGACTGGCTGGCGTTCATGCGTGCCGCGCGCGAAGCGGGCGCCCTGATCTTCGGCGACTGCAACGGCGACGAGGTAACCCTTGCGACGCCGGGGGTCCGCGATTTCATTGCCCTTTGCGACGTGTTTTCGCCCAATGAACCGGAAGCCCTCCGTCTCACCGGCGCGGGCTCCGTCGAGGCGGCGCTCGCCCGGCTGGCCGAAATCAACCGCTCGGTGCTCGTCAAGCGCGGCGCGGGCGGCGTTTCGGCGCTGGTCGATGGCCAGCGCCACGAGGAAGCAGCCCCGGCCGTTGCCGTGGTGGATACGGTGGGCGCAGGCGATGCCTTCGCCGCCGGCTACATCGCCGCGAGCCTCTCCGGCCTGCCGCTCACCGAGCGGCTGCGCCATGCCGTCGCCTGCGGCACTCTCTCGACCACCGGCGCCGGCAGCAGCGCCAGCCCAACCGCAGCCGAGCTAAAGACATTCGCCGAACGGGCGTTTCGCCCGCCACCTCGGGCGGCCTCCGCCTGACGGCAAGATCATGAAGTAAGGGAGAACTGTCATGAAGAAACTCTGGTCCGCACTGCTGGGCCTCGCGCTCAGCGCCGCGACGCCCGCCTTCGCCGACACCAATCTGGTCTTTGCCTTCTGGGGCGACCCGCCCGAGGTCCCGCCCTTCCAGAAGATCGCCAACGACTACATGGCCAAGCACCCCGACGTGCACATCGAGCTGCAGAATGCGCCGTGGTCGGGCTATTTCACCAAGCTCGACGCGCAGCTCGCCGCCGGCGGCGGGCCGGATGTCTTCTTCATCACCAACGTGCCGAGCTACGCCGCGCGCAATACGCTCGAAGACCTCGACCCCTGGATCGCCAAGACGAAGTTCCCGATCGACCAGTACGTCAAGGACTCGCTCAAGATCCACTCGCTCAACGGCAAGCTCTATTCGATCCCGCGCGACAACGCGACCAACGTCCTCTACTACAACAAGGACGATTTCGACAAAGCGGGCATCAAGTACCCGGACGCCAACTGGAAGTGGTCCGATATCGAGGACGCCGCCAAGAAGCTGACCGTCACTTCGGGCGGCCGCGTCACCCGCTACGGGCTCGTCCTCGAATCCAACCAGTGGCCGATGTGGGTCTACCAGAACGGGGGCGCCGTGTTCGACGATCCGGTGCAGCCGACCAAGTTTGCCCTCGCCGATGCCAAGGCGGTCGAGGCGATCCAGTTCCTCGGCGACCTCATCAACAAGGACAAGTCGGTGCCGAACTTCCAGGAGGCCGACCAGATGGGCGGCACGGCATCGATGTTCGCCGCCGACCAGGCCTCGATGTCGATCACCAATGCCTCGCGGCTCGGCACCTATGCCAGCGCCCCGTTCAAGTGGGCGGTCGCCCCGCTGCCCGCCGGCCCCTCGGGCATTCACGCCAATGAGGCGGGCGGCGCCGGCTTCGCCATGAACGCCAACAGCAAGATCAAGGACGCCGCCTGGGCCTTCATGCAGTACCTCTGCGGCCCCGAAGGGCAGATCGCCTTCGCCTCGGCCGGCGCCTCGCCCGCCGTTCCGGCGATGATCGGCAACGCCGACGTGCGCGCGTCATTCAAGGCGCCGTTCGCCGACGTCTTCCTGTCGGAAACCGAGAACGGCAAGGTGTTCCCGCAGTTTCCCACCTATGTCGACCTGACCAACAAGTTCATCCAGCCGGCGCTGGACAAGGTCTGGAACGGCGAGGCGACGGCGGCTGATTCACTCGGCGCGGTCAAGGACCAGGTCAACGCGGCGCTCGCCGCCAAATAGCTCCTCCGGGCGCCGGGACGGCTCGCGCCAGCGAACTGCCCCGGCGGCTCTTTCCCGTCCGAGCATCTCGGTATCCTGCTTGGCCTCCGGGGCCCGGACCTCGTCCTTCGACAAGCTCAGGATGAGGTCCAAGGAGAGCTCGACTCGGAGCCCTCATGGTGAGCTTGTTAAACCACGAGGGCGGGCGCCCGGTCGCGATCGGGCGGCCCAGGTTTCTGGAGTTTTCGCATGCGCATTATCGACAGCCACGTCCACTACGGCTTCTGGGACAAGCTTTTCACCCGCGAGGCCGAGGAAGGCTTTCTCGACGTGCTCTACGACACCTGCCAGGAGGTGGGCGTCGAGAGGGTGGCGCTTCTCGCCAATCCCGGCCGGCGCGGCAACGAGATGCTGTCGCGCGCCCTCGAGCAGCGGCCCGACTTCGTCATCGCCATGGGCCGGCTGGAGCTCGACCACGATCCGGTTTCGACCGTCGAGGATTTTTACCAGCGCGGTTTTCACGGCATCAAGACGATCGGCGTGTCGAAGAACTACGACCACCCCGACTACATGCCCTACTACGAGGCCGCCGCGGCGCGGGGCCTGCGCATCCTCTTCCACACCGGCATCCAGGGCGGACCGGCCGACTATCTCGAAGGCGGCAAGGAGGATGCCTGGAAAGCCCCGCCCGAGGCCGGCACGCCGGGCGAGGAGCAGCTTGTCGCCCGGCTCAAGAAAGACATCTCGCGGCAGAAATTCGGCTTCTCCAGCGCCCGCATGCAGCCGATCTATCTCGACACCATCGCCTTCTATTTTCCCGAGCTCTTCATCATCGGCGCCCATCTCGGCTGGCCCGACTACCGCACCGCCTGCGCCGTGGCGCGCTGGCGCCCCCGGCTCTACTTCGACATCTCGGGCGGCGACGTGGTGCACAACCACATCATCGAGGGCGGCTACATCGGCAAGGAGATCTCGCCCCGCAAGCTCCTCTATGGCTCCGATTCCGACCATCGCCGCCTCAAGGGCGACGTCGCCCGCTGGAAGGCCGCTTTCGACAAAATGGGTTTGACTGCCGACGAGCAGGACCAGATCTTCTACCGCAACGCGGCACGCATCTTCGGGATCGAGCAGTAGCGTGCCGGCAGCGCGGGGACCGATGAGCAACCACGGCCAAACCGATTCCGCAGGGTAGGCGGCATGGCGTGGTCCCGTCCTGCGCCCAGCCGGCTCGCCCGCTCCGAGGAGCGGGCCGCCTGGCTGTTCCTGCTACCGAGTTTTGTGCTCTTTGCAGTGTTCACCGCCTGGCCGGTGCTCTCGGCGCTGCTGATCTCGTTCTCGAGCTGGGACCTGTTCAATCCGCCCCGGCTCATCTTCCTCGACAACTATTTCAATCTCTGGAACGACCCGATCTTCCGGCAGGTCCTCGGCAACACCGCCTACTATGTCGCGGCCGTCGTGCCGCTGCAGATGCTCTTCGGCCTGCTTTGCGCACTCGGGCTCAATCGCGGCCTGCGGGGGCAGGCCTTCTTCCGGGTCGTCTATTTCCTGCCCGTGGTCACGAGCACCGTCGCCGTCGGGCTCATCTGGGCCTGGCTCTTCAACTCCAATTTCGGGCTCATCAATATGGGCCTGTCGCTGCTCGGGATAAGTGACCTGCCGCGCTGGCTGGTATCGAGCGGCTGGGCCATGCCCGCCGTGATCATCGTTTCGGTGTGGCAGGGGCTCGGCTACCCGATGGTGCTCTTCCTCGCCGGGCTGCAGAACATCCGCCCCGAGCTCTACGAGGCCGCCGCCATCGATGGCGCCAGCGGCTGGACGCGGTTCCGCCACATCACGCTGCCGCTCCTCTCGCCGATGACCTTCTTCGTGCTCATCGTCTCGATCATCGGCAGCTTCCAGGTGTTCGAGCTCGTCTATGTGATGACCAAGGCCGGGCCGTCCAACGCCACCAACACCCTCGTCTATTACATCTACCAGAACGGCTTCATGTTCTACCGCATGGGCTATGCGAGCGCGGCCGCGATGGTGCTCTTCCTCATCGTCCTCGTGGCGACGCTCATCCAGTACCGCCTGCAGGACCGCTGGGTGCACTATGAGTGAGCGCACCTCGCCAAAGCCGCTTGACTGGCTCGTCTTCGCACTGCTGCTCGTCGGCGCGCTCCTCATGTGCGGGCCGTTCATCTGGATGCTCTCGACCTCGCTCAAGCCGATGGCCGACGTCTTCCAGTTCCCGCCCCAGCTCTGGCCGTCCCACCCGCAGCCGCAGAATTACCTGCGCATCTTTTCGACCATTCCCTTCGGCCGCGCCATCGCCAACAGCCTGATCGTTGCGACCGGGGTGACGCTGCTCCAGCTCATCGTCTGCTCGCTCGCCGCCTATGCCTTTGCCTGCCTGAGGTTCCGTGGCCGGGAGATCCTGTTCCTCGTCTACCTCTCGGCCCTCATGGTGCCGTCGCAGGTGACGCTCATCCCCAACTTCATCCTCGTCCGCAATCTCGGCTGGATCGATTCCTACCAGGGCCTCATCCTGCCCTACGCCTTTTCGAGCTTCGGCACGTTCCTGCTGCGCCAGTACATGAAGACGATCCCGCGCGACCTCGTCGAGGCGGCGCGCATCGATGGCGCCGGGCACCTCGAGATTTACCTCAAAATCGTCCTGCCGCTCGCCCGGCCGGCGCTCGGGGCGCTCGCCATCTTCACCTTCGTCGCCCAGTGGAACAACTTCCTCTGGCCGCTGATCACGACCACGCGCCCCGAAATGCAGGTGACGACGGTCGCGCTCGCAACCCTCCAGGGCCAGTTCAACACCGATTGGCCACTGCTGATGACGGGGAGCGTCTTGGCGATCGTGCCGATGCTCGTCGTCTTCGCGCTCGGCAACCGCTCGTTTATTTCCGGCATCACCGCCGGCAGCTTCGGCGGGCGCTGACGGCCCGCCGCAATCAGGTATGCGACACGCGCGACAGGAACGCCCGCAGGCGCTCGTTCTCCTGCCCGCGAAAAACCTCGGCCGGCGTTCCCGCGACGGCGACCTTGCCCTGGTCGATGAAGATGATGCGGTCGCTCGCCTCGCGCGCGAACGCCATCTCGTGCGTGACCATGATCATCGTCATGCCGTCCTCGGCGAGCTTGCGCACGACTTCCAGCACCTCGCCGACGAGCTCGGGATCGAGCGCCGAGGTGATCTCGTCGAGAAGCAGCACTTTGGGGCCCATCGCCACCGCCCGGGCAATGCCGACGCGCTGCTGCTGGCCCCCCGAGAGCTGGTAGGGGAGGCTGTCGGCCTTGGCGGCGAGCCCCACCCGGTCGAGCCATTTGAGCGCCACATCCCGCGCCTCCGCCTTGCCCATCCGGCGCACCTTGCGCAGGCCCAGCATGACGTTTTCGGCCGCCGTGAGGTGCGGAAAGAGGTAGAACAGCTGGAACACCATGCCGGTCTCGGCGCGCAGCGGCGCGAGCTCGCGCTCGCTGCGACGCCGCCGTGCCCCGCCTTCGGTGCGGAAGCCGACTTCGACGCCGTCGATCTCGACCGACCCCGCATCATAGGTCTCGAGCGCGTTGATGCAGCGCAGCATGGTCGTCTTGCCGCTGCCCGATGGGCCGATGATGCTCACCACGTCGCCGCGCCCGACATCGAGGTCGACGCCATCGAGCACCGTGAGCGAGCCAAAGCTCTTCTTGAGGCCACGGATGCGGACGACGGGACGGTTGTCGGGGGTCGGGTCGGACAATGATCACTCCCGGAAGTGGGCGTAGCGTGCTTCGAGCCGCCGGCTGAGCAGCGACAGGCTGTAGTTGATCACGAAATAGATCAGCGCACCGAGGATATAGAGCGGCATGGGCTCGTAGGTGCGCCCGATCACCTGCTGGATCGCGAGCATCAGGTCGACGATGCCGACGAGCGACAGCAGGGCGGTGCCCTTGACCGCATCGGCGACGCTGTTGATCCAGGGCGGCAGGAACCGCCGCATCGCCTGCGGAAAGACGACGTAGACCAGACGCTGCGGGAAGGTGAGGCCGATCGCCTTGCCCGCCTCCATCTGGCCGTGATGGATCGATTGCAGCGACCCGCGCGTGATCTCCGTGACCTGCGCGGTCGAGAACAAGACCAGCGCGGTTACGCCCGCCGCGAAATTGTTGACGTTGAGGCCGGTGACCGGCAGCCCGTAATAGACGAAGAAGATCAGCACCAGGACCGGTATGCCGCGGACGACATCCGAGAAAAGGCGGATGATCAGCCGCAGGAGCAGCGGCCCGTAGACCATCACCGCGCCGAACACCACCCCGATCAGCAGCGAAGTGACGACGACGATGACCGCGACTTCGATGGTGACGAGGAGGCCCCGCCAGAGCGAAGGCAGCGATGAGAGCATGGCCTGGAGCATGGCTCACCTCACCGCAAAGCGCTTTTCGAGCTGCCGCAACGCCCCGAGGATCAGGTAGCCGGTGACGAGGTACATCGGCGTCACCACCGTATAGACCTCGACGATGCGGAAGGTGTTGAAGTTGATCCACTGCGCGCCATAGGTCAGCTCGGGCACCGCGAGGACCGAGGCGACCGAGGTGTCCTTGAACAGCGACACGAAGGTGTTGCTGAGCGACGGCAGCACGACCCGGAACATCGTCGGCAGGCGAATGTAGATCAGCCGCTGCCAGGGGGTGAGGCCGATCGCCTTTCCGGCATCGATCAGCCCGCGCGGGATGGCGACGAGCCCCGCCCGGAAAATTTCGACGAGGTAGGCGCCCGCATAGATCGACAGCGTCGCAATGAACGAGGTCGTCGCATCGTACTGCAGGTTGACGACGGTGGGGATGCCGTAGAACACCAGATAGACGAGCAGCAGCAGCGGCACGTTGCGGATGAATTCGACGTAGATGCTGACGAGCGTGCGGGTGGTGCGCCCGCCCCAGTCATAGAGCAGCGCCAGCGCGAGCCCGATCACCACGCCGATCGCGATCGAGGCGACCGCGAGCTCGAGGCTGAGCAGCAGCCCCCAGTCGAGCTTGTCGAAATACCTCCAGATCAGGCCGAAGTTGAGGTGGTACATCCCCCCTGCCGTCCCCTGATGGGGGAGCGCCGGTGGCGGCGCTCCCTCGCTCGCGTGGTCAGATGTACGGGAAACCCGGCGTGTGCGCCGGCACGTCCTGGCCGAAATACTTCTTGAAGGCCGGGTAGTAGAGTTCGTTCTCGTGCCCGAACATGGCGCAGGTGAAGCACTGGTTGACGAAGGTCAGCCAGTCGAGGTCGCTCTGCGGCAGGGCGGCGCCATAGAGCATGGTGCGCCACCACTTGCCGGCGTCGGCATATTTGTCGGGTGTCCGGGCGACCATCCAGCGCACGGTCGAAAGGTCGACGGCCGCCGCATCCACGCGGTGCGATTCGAGCGCCTGGATGACATTGGCCTGCGTGTCGAGCTGGGTGACGACGGAATCCGGCAGCACCTCGTGCACGCCCTCCTCGGCGCCCACATTCTGCAGGATCGAGACGCGCGCCTTGTTGCCCATCTCCTTGAGTTGGTCGAAGTTCTTGCCGTCGGCCCCCGGCAGGGTCAGCAACGCCACCCCCTCGACATAATAGGGGCGGCTGAAGTTCACCAGCTGCGCCCGGTCCGACGAGATCGTCATGAACTGGATGGTGATGTCGACCTTGCCGGTGGTGATGTTGGGGATGCGCGCCGCCGGGTCCTGCTGCACGAACTCGATCTTGGTCGGGTCGGCGAACAACCCCTTGGCGAGAATCTGCCCCATGGTGATGTCCATGCCGACGAGATTCCCCGACTCGTCCTCGAAGTGCCAGGGGGCGTTGGTCGATCCGGTGCCGACGATCAGATGGCCGCGGTCGAGCACCTTGCGCAGCACGCTGTTGGGATCGGCGGCCGCGTAGGCCTTCTTGGCATCCGGCAGCATCGAGGCGCCGGCGACGAGTGCGCCGCCCGCGAGACCGAGCATGCCCAGTTTCAGAAAGTCCCTGCGTTCATTCACGTCACTCATGGTTCCCTCCTCCATACGCTTCGCTTCAGTCACGGGCCGGGACGGACGCGCCGCCTGGGCCCACCCATCAATCGGGCCAACGTACGGCAGAAACGGCCCGACGGTTACGGCGCTCATCGAGGGGCGTCGCGATGATCTCGTTGGATTGGAGCGCGCGGCGCAGCTCCTCGTCGAGGCGCCGCACCACGATCTGTTCCTCGCCCGGGTGCAGGTTGCACGGATCCATGTAGAAGCAGTGATGCTCGACGAGGTGGTCGCGCACGATCACCGGCGGCTCGCCCCTCCCGAGGGCGTCCGCGAGATCCCAGGCCGTGATGTGCGCCTCCTCCGGTGAAATGCTGACCTTGAGCCGGTCGAGCGGGTTGTCGGTCGGATCGGGCTCGATCACCGCCGTGACCCCCGGCCGCCCGGCGAGGCTGTCGCGCCAGAGATGGAGGTAGCCGGTCTCGCGCGACCGCACGGCCGCGTGGTCGCGCTTCTCCCAGGCTTCGAGAGCGGCAATGGTGCCGACCATCCCCTCCTTGCCCACCTTCATGCCGCGCCCGATGCCGCCGTTCTGCAGGTAGGTCGCCCGGACCAGGTCCTTGCGGCCGGCGACGATGCCGGCCGTCGGGCCGCCGAGGAACTTGTGGGCCGAGTAGAGCGCGATATCCGCGCCGCGGGCGAGAAAACCCTTGAGGTCGTATTCGGAGGCGGCGTCGACGATCACCGGCACGCCATGGGCGTGGCAGAGCCGCGAAAACTCCTCGAGCGATATCTGCCCGTGATCGACGACGTGGTGCGAGACGACAAAAACCCCGGCCGCCGTGCGCTCGTTGATCGCCCCCTCGAGCTGGTAGCCCGACGCATGGGTCGACTGGCCCACCGGCACCACCTTTGCGCCCGTGAGCCGGATCGCCTGCTCGACCGGCGCCCCATAGGCCGTCATGTGGCCGAGCTGGATCACCACCTCGTTCTTGAGGCCGGTCGTATCGGGCAGCCGCTCGATGGCCGAAAGGTTCGAGCCGGTCATCGCCCCCGCGACCGCGATCGATATGCCGGCCGAGCAGGACGCCGTGACGCAGCCGGCCTCGGCGCCGCAGAGACGGGCGATGACCCGGCTCGCCTTCTTCTGCAGGTCATCGATCTCGACGAACTGCGGCAGCACCGCCGCGACCGCCTCGATCGCCTCGGGCACCACGATCGAGGCGCCGAGCGAGGTCATGGTCCCCGATACGTTGATGACCGGCCTGAGGCCGAGCTTCTGGCGGATATCGGGGGACGTCATGCTTGCCTCGAAGATGGATGGGCGCCGGGGCGGCGGGCGGCCGGCGGACTGGGGGCCACCGCCTTCCGGGCGGATGGAAGTTGTGACATCATTGGGGAATACCGGGCCGGAAGGGAGGAGAGCCGATGGATGCCGCGGACCGTCTCGAGGATACGCCGGTTGCCGCGGCCGCGCCGCGCAGCCGGGTCAGCGGCATCGACCGCGCCCTGCAGATCATCGACCATCTGCTCGAGACGGGAGCGCCGGCCGGCCCCTACGCCATCGCCAAGGCGATCGGTGCCCCGGTTTCGACGGCCTACGCGATCATCGACGAACTGACGGAAAAAAACCTCCTGAGCCGCCGCGCCGACGGCACGGTCTGGCTCGGGGCGCGCCTTCATTCTTATGGCCTCGCCTACGCCCGCTCGCTCGATTTCCTCGATGCGGCGGGCACCGAGATGCAGGCGCTCTGCCGGGAGGTGAACGAAACGGTGCAGATCTGCGGCCGCGACGGCGACCACATGGTGGTCCTCGCCATGGCCGAGGGCAGCGGGCACTTCCGCGTTTCCTCGCGCGTCGGCACGCGCGTGCCGCTCAACTGGACGGCCTCCGGCCGCCTGCTCGTCGGGCATCTGCCGGAAGCCGAGCGGCTCGAGATTTTCCGCCGCTGCGCCCGCGTTTCGCCGACCGGCCGGGCCCAGACCGATCCCGCGATCCTCGCCGAAGAGGCGCGCGCGACCCTCGCCGAGCGGCTTTCGGTGCAGATCGGTGCCTCGGATTTCTGGATCGCCTGCGTCGCAGCCCCGATCCGCGGCCGCGACGGTACGCCGCTCGCCACGATCTCGATCGTTGTCCCCGAGCAAAAGCTCGCCGACGGCAACCGGG
>DASZTU010000161.1:0-4926 GCA_035547975.1 Devosiaceae bacterium
GGACTGGCAGAAACTGCTGCGGCTCGGCTGGCGCGCCTGGCGCGGCTAGAGCCAGGCCCTGAGGTCCTCGAGCGCCCGGACGGAGATGGCCTTCTTCTTCGCGAGCGCCTTCTCGGGTCCGCGCCAGCGCCGCATCCCCTCGGGCTTCTGCACTTCGACGGGCGGAAAGAGGCCAAAGTTGACGTTCATGGGCTGGAAACTTCTCGCGCCCGCATAGGCCTCAGCTTCGATATGGCCGCCCGTGATGTGGTTGACGAGGGCGCCGAGCGCGGTCGTCGCGGGTGGCGGCATCAGCAGAATCCCGCGTGTTTCGGCCGCCGCCATGCGGCCGGCGATGAGGCCGACCGCGGCGCTCTCTACATAGCCCTCGACGCCGGTCACCTGCCCGGCGAAACGCAGCCGGGGGTCCGCCTTGAGCTTGAGGTCGCGGCCGAGCACCCTGGGCGAGTTGAGATAGGTGTTGCGGTGCAAGCCGCCGAGCCGGGCGAACTGCGCGTTCTCAAGGCCCGGAATGCGGCGGAAGATTTCGGCCTGCACGCCGTATCGCATCTTGGTCTGGAAGCCGACCATGTTCCAGAGGGTCCCCAGGGCATTGTCCTGCCGGAGCTGCACGACGGCATAGGGCTTTTCGTCAGGATGGCGGGGGTCGGTGAGGCCGACCGGCTTCATGGGGCCGTAGCGCAGGGTTTCGCGCCCACGCTGCGCCATGACCTCGATCGGCAGGCAGCCGTCGAAATAGGGCACCTTTTCCCACTCCTTGAAGGCGTGGAGAGGCGCGTCGAGCAGGGCGTCGACGAACGCGTTGTACTGGGCTTCGTTCATCGGGCAGTTGAGGTAGTCGGCGCCCGTGCCGGCGGGACCGGGCTTGTCGTAGCGGGACTGCGCCCAGACGATGTCGCGGTCGATCGAATCGTAGTGGACGATGGGGGCGATGGCGTCGAAGAAGGCGAGCGACTCCTCGCCGGTCAGCTCGCGGATGGCGGCGGCGAGGTCGGGGGAGGTGAGGGGGCCCGTTGCGACGATGACATTGCCCCACTCCGGGGGCGGCAGGCCGCGGATTTCCTCGCGCACCATCGTGATGCGCGGGTGCTGCAGCAGCGCCTCGGTCACCGCGGCTGAAAATCCGTCGCGATCGACGGCCAGTGCCCCGCCGGCCGGCAGCTTGTGGCGATCGGCCATTGTGAGTATCAGCGAACCGCACCGGCGCATCTCCTCGTGGAGGAGCCCAACGGCGTTGTGCTCGGCATCGTCGGAGCGGAAGCTGTTGGAGCAGACGAGTTCGGCGCAGCGATCGGTCTGGTGCGCATCTGTCGCCTTGACCGGCCGCATTTCGTGGAGGACGACGGTCGCGCCGGCCTCAGCCGCCTGCCAGGCAGCCTCGGCGCCCGCGAGACCTGCCCCAATGACGTGTACGGTTTGTGTTTCGCTGGTCATGGCGGCGGGATAGCAAGCAGGGCAGGGCGGCGCAACGGAGGCAAGATGTCGATCACGCTTTGGGGCCGGCTGAATTCCAGCAACGTGCAAAAGGCGGTCTGGGCGCTCGAGGAACTGGGCCTCGCCTATGACCATGTGTGCCGCTGGGCGGCTCATTCGGCGGTCTCGACGATCCTGCCTATCGAGCCATGAACCCCAACGGAAAAGTCCCGACGCTCAGGGATGGCGACCTGGTGTTGTGGGAGAGCCACGCGATCGTCCGCTATCTCGCCGCCCGTTACGGCGCTGGGGGGCTCTGGCCGACCGAGGCGGTAGAGCGGGCCGTCGTCGACCAATGGACCGACTGGACGGCGACGACCTTCCAGCCGGCCTGGATCGAGTTGTTCTGGCGTTTCGTCAGGACGCCGCGCGAGCAGCACGACCCGCGCGCCATCGGGCAGGCGCTGATGCTCACCCTGCAGGCCTTCGCGATCCTCGACCGCCGGCTGGGAGAAGCGCCCTTTCTTGCCGGGCAGGCGCTTACCTATGCCGATATTGCCGCAGGGGTATCGCTTTACCGCTGGACGACGATGGCCATCGAGCGCCCCGTCCTGCCGAACGTCGAAGCCTGGCACCGCCGGCTGCTCGACCGGCCGGGGTTCCGCAAGGCGGTCTGCGTTCCCTATGACGAGCTGGTCGGTCGCATCGCGTTCTGAGTTGCCGGCGTGTCCCGCCCTCAGGCCGCGGCCCGGGACTCGTGGCGACCTTCAGCGATTTCTTCTGCAATCTTCTCCGAAAAAGCTTCGAGATCGCCGGGATTGCGGCTGGTGACGAGGCCCTGATCGACGACCACGGGGCTATCCTCCCACCGGCCGCCGGCGTTGATCACATCCGTCTTGAGCGTGCGGTAGGAGGTGAGGCGCCGCCCCCTTGCCAGGCCCGTTTCGATCAGCAGCCAGGGCGCGTGGCACACGGCGGCCACGACTTTCTTCTGGTTCCAGAATGCCTTGATCAATTCGAGCACGGTGGGTTCGACGCGCAGCTTGTCCGGGTTCATCACGCCACCGGGAAGCACGATCGCATCATAGTCGTCCGCGCGCACGGCATCGACGGTATTGTCGACGGGGACCGGCCGTCCCCAGTCGTCCTTGTCCCAGCCTCTGATTTCCCCGGGCTTGAGGGACGCGATGTCGACTATCGCGCCTGCGGCCCGCAGGCGGTCACGCGGCGTTTCGAGCTCGGCCTGCTCGAATCCGGTCGTCGCGACGATCAGAATCCTCTTTCCACTGAGATTTCGCATGATGCCTCTCCTTCGGGTGAAGGCGGCATAACGTCCCCTCGATTCGGGGGTTCCGCGGCCGGTCGCCGCAGAATGCAAAACGCCCGCTCAGTGGTGAGCGGGCGTTCGGTACTCCAGGACGCTTGCGCTATTAGCGCACCCGCAGTCAGAGCGACTTGGCATGGTCGCGGGCGATGCGCTGGATGTCGGTGCGGGAAATGCCCAGGTCGTTCAGCTGACGATTGTCGAGCGAGGCGAGCTCACGGACGGTCTGCTGATAGGCGGCCCACTTCTTGATGGTCTGACGAATACCCATTTGGTTGTCTCCTTGCGTTTGCACGGCTTATTTAGGAGAGGAGTCCGCGTCTGAGCAGTTGGACTTTGTTCAAAGTTGCCATGCGCTGCGCGCAGAACCTCGTTTCTCGCCGTTCATCGAGCGTTAAGGTCTTTCCTGCCCGGCAACACGAGGCGCCAAGTCACGGCCAAATTGGTTAACGGATGAACGGCGCGCGGCGGTCGAATAGACCACTCGTCATCTTGGGAAAATCTTTGGGAGCACGACCCAGCAAGGTAGAATCCGCTGCGGACGGTACTTCAATCTCCCGCGCCGAGCGTTTGACATCGATCAAACGCCTATCGCGCCACACGGCCCGGACAAACATCTTCGCTGTCGCCTCTCCGGTTCCCGACACAGCATAGATGGTCCGATTTGCCCGACCCCGCCACCCGGCGAACGTCAAGCGGGTCATGCGTCTCGCGCATGACGCTTTTCGCAAACCCGTCACATTCGGGGTGGGGCGGCGGAACGGCCGGGGCGGGCAAATCGCCCGACGGTCGAGCTGCGAGCCGTCCGCCCCGACCAATTGGCCGCGGTCGGTGGAGGGGGCAGACCAATCGCCCACCTCCAACGCGAACCGCTATTCGGCGGCCTGGCGGGCGCGGCTGGCAGGGCTGCGGCGCTGCATCACTTCCTTGAGGAAGACGCCGGTATAGGAGCGCGGGTGCCGGGCGATGTCCTCGGGCGTTCCGACGGCGACGACCTCGCCACCGCCATCGCCACCCTCCGGCCCCATGTCGATCACCCAGTCGGCGGTCTTGATCACCTCGAGATTGTGCTCGATCACCACCACGGTGTTGCCCGCGTCGACGAGCTCCTGCAGCAGTTCGAGCAGTTTCTTCACGTCGTGGAAGTGGAGCCCCGTCGTCGGCTCGTCGAGCATGTAGAGCGTGCGGCCCGTCGCCCGCTTGCTGAGCTCGCGGCTCAGCTTGACGCGCTGCGCCTCACCCCCCGACAGGGTCGTCGCCGGTTGTCCCACCTTGACGTAGCCGAGGCCGACGCGCTGCAGGGTCGCGAACTTGTCGCGTATCGAGGGCACGGCGGCAAAGAACTCCACAGCCTCGTCGATGGTCATGTCGAGGACGTCGGAAATCGACTTGCCCTTGAAGGTGACCTCGAGCGTCTCGCGGTTGTAGCGTTTGCCCTTGCAGACATCACAGGTGACATAAACGTCGGGCAAAAAGTGCATCTCGATCTTGAGCACCCCATCGCCCTCGCACTTCTCGCAGCGGCCACCCTTGACGTTGAACGAGAAGCGCCCCGGGCCGTAGCCGCGCGCCTTGGCCTCGGGCAGGCCCGCAAACCATTCCCGCATCGGGGTGAAGGCGCCGGTATAGGTTGCGGGGTTCGAGCGCGGCGTGCGGCCGATCGGGGACTGGTCGATGTCGATGACCTTGTCCAGCATCTCGAGCCCGGTCAGGTGCTCATAGGGAGCCGGATGCACCCGGGCGCCGTTCAGCCGGCGCGCCACCGCCTGATAGAGGGTATCGATCATCAGGGTCGATTTGCCGCCGCCGGAAACCCCGGTGATGGCGACGAAGAGGCCGAGCGGCACGTCGACCGAGACGTTCTTTAGGTTGTTGCCGGTCGCCCCGTCGAGATGGAGCTGCCGCCCCTTCTTCGGCTTCCGCCGCTCGGCCGGCAGGGGGATGCCCATGCGGCCCGAGAGGTAGGCGCCGGTGAGGCTTTCGGGACTGTCGAGTATGTCCTGCGGCGTGCCCTCGGCCACCACATGCCCGCCGTGGACGCCGGCACCCGGCCCGATGTCGACGACATGGTCGGCCGCGAGGATGGCATCCTCGTCGTGCTCGACGACGATGACGGTGTTGCCGAGGTCGCGCAGGCGCTTGAGCGTTTCAATGAGGCGCGCATTGTCCCGCTGGTGCAGCCCGATGGA
>DASZTU010000162.1:0-36296 GCA_035547975.1 Devosiaceae bacterium
GGGGTGACGGCCGCCTGCGATCCGCGCTTCCTGACCCTCGCCGCCGACGAGATCGCCCGCCACTTCGCCGGTCACCGCACGCGGCACGACCTCGTTCCCCGCGCGGCGGTGACGAAATGAAGCTCGGCTATTGCGTGCCGGCTTTCGCCATGCCGGGGGCCAACCTGTTCCGCACCCCCAACATTGCCGATATCCGCGACGTGGACGTGCTCGAAACCGCCCGTGAAGCCGAACGGCTCGGTTTCGATTCCATCTGGGTGTGCGACCATCTGATGCTCGGCCGCGACCGGGCCGTGCTCGAGGGCTGGACGACGCTCGCCATGATCGCCGGCGCGACCAGCCGCATCCGGCTCGGGCTGATCCACCAGGCCAACCTCTTCCGCGAGCCCGCCATCGCCGCCAAGATGATGGCGACGCTCGACCGCCTCTCCGGTGGCCGCTTCATCCACTTCTTCGAAGCGGGAATGGCCAAGCCCGAGCAATATGCCTATGGGCTCGACTGGGACGACGACCACGCGCTGAGGGTCGCCCGGCTGGCGGAGGCGATTGCCCTCATCGAAGCGCTCTACGCCTCGACCGGGCCGGTCGATTTTGCCGGCAGATACTATGCGCTCCACGGGGCCGAGCTCACGCCCAAGCCGCTGCAGCCCAAAATCCCGCTCTGGCTGGGCGAGGCCTTCGACCCCGTCATCGAGCTCGCGGCGCGCCGCGCCGATGGGTGGAACTCGACGCCCGTGACGCTCGACGAGCTGCGGCGGCGCCTGGGGCTGCTCGATGCCGCGCTTGCCCGGGCCGGCCGCTCCCGCAACGAGCTCGAGATCAGCTTCGAGACCCAGATACTGCTGGCGCCCGACCGGGCCTCGCTCAGGGCGAAGCTCGCGCAACTGGTCGAGCGTGGCCGGGCGGCGGGGGAGGAGCCGAAGCCGGAGATCGCCGACTTCCTTGCGGGCCGCACCGAGACGCTCCCCGCCTGGTTGACGGGCCCCTGGATCGTGGGCACGCCCGAGGAGGCGAGGACGCGCATCGCCGAGCTCGCCGAGGCCGGCGTGCAGCACCTGATGCTCTGGTTCATGGACGCGCCGGACCCCGAGGGGATGCGCTTCTTCATGTCGGAGGTCGCCCCCGGCCTCTGAGGGGTTGCGTACGAATATATTGCAGAAGGCGAGGAAAGCCGAATACTGGGGCAGTTCAATCGCGAGGGGAAGGCGCAAGACCACATGCTCGAGGAGACCGAGGCCCGCGGCAAGGCTGTCCCCGCCCTGGTCAGGACCAAGCGGATCCTTGACGCGTTGTCGGCCGGCGGCAAGCCGAAGGGGGTCTCCGAGCTCGCCCGCATGCTCGATCTGCCCAAGAGCACCGTGCACGGCCTCTGCCACACCCTGGTCGACCTCGGGCTGATGATCCGCGTCGGGCCCTCGCAATTCGCCGTCGGCCCGCACGTCCTCGCCTGGGCCAATGCCTTCGAGGGCCAGAGCGATCTGACGCAGGAATTCATGCGGATCGCCGATTCGATCGATCCGGGCCTCGTCTCCAAGGAAGCGATCAACCTTTCGATCATGACGGGCGCCGAGGTCATGTATCTCGCCTGCCGCCGCGGCACGGACCCGCTGGGCGTGAGTTTCCGGCCCGGCGTGCGCCTCCCGGCGCCGTTCACCGCGACCGGCAAGGCGATGATGTCCACCATGCGTCCCGAGGAGGTGGAGCGCCTGCTCGGCAACACCTGGCCCGAGCCCTGGACGAAGAACAGCGTGCGCAGCCTCGATGCGCTCATGGTCGAACTCGAGGAGACCCGCGCCCGCGGCTATTCCATCGACAATGGCCAGCTGCGCGACGCCATGGTCTGCTTCGGGGCGCCCGTCTTCAACGCCACGGACGACCACGCCGTGGCCGGGCTCGCGATCGGGCTCTTGTCGGGCGAGGTCAACGAGGCCTCGACCGAGCGGGTGAGCCGGGCCGTGCGCCTCATCGCCGATCGCCTCACCCATCGCCTCGGCGGCCGCCGGAACTAGCCGTTTTTGCCGGGAGCGCGTTGACACGCCCCTGCCCACATGACATGTTCACCATAAAGAAAATCGTTCAATATGATGAACGGTTTAACGGGCCGCTACTGGAGGGAAGGCACATGATCGTCCTGATCGCGAAGTATCACACCAAGCCGGGCAATGTGCCGAAGGTGCTCGAGGAACTGCAGAAGATGAAGCCGCTGGTCGAGCGCTCGGAGCCGGGCTGCAAGTTCTACCAGGTGTCGCGCTCGACCGAGAACGAGAACCTCATCGTGCTCTACGAGCACTATGCCGATCAGGCGGCCCTCGCCGCGCACCGCGAGACGCCGCACTTCAAGGAGATCATCGAGGGGACGGTCATTCCGCTGCTCGAAAAGCGCGAGCGGGAGCTTTACGAGCTCGCCATCGCCTGAGCCGAAATGCGCCTCCTCAGTTTCGTCGTCGGCACGCCCATAGGCCCGCTCACGCGGGTCGGCGCCGTGCTGGCGGACGGCCGCTATGCCGATCTCGAAGCGGCCTATCGGGGATCGCTGCTGGCGGGGGGCCTGTCGCCCGCCGGCGCCCACCGCCTCAGCCGGGCCGCCGTGCCGTCCGACATGGTCGGCTTCATCGAGAACGGCGATATTGCGCTCGACGCGGCGCGCCGGGGGCTGGAGTTCGTCGCGGCGGGCGGCGAGGCCGGTCCCGACGGGGCGCGGCTCGCCTATGACCCCGGGGAGGTAAAACTCCTCTCGCCCCTGCCGCGGCCACCGCTCATCCGCGACTTCATGGCGTTCGAGACGCACCTCAAGAACATCTACCCCAAGCTCGGGCGCGAGATCCCGCCCGCCTGGTACGAACTCCCCGTCTACTACAAGGGCAACCCCTCGGCAGTGGGGGCCGATGGCGAGGTCGTCGCCATGCCCTCCTACGCCGAGCGGCTCGATTTCGAGTTCGAGTTTGCCGCCGTCATCGGGCGCGGGGGCGCCAATATCCCCGCCGAACGGGCTCTCAGCCACGTCTACGGCTATATGATCTACAACGACTTTTCCGCCCGCGACATCCAGCAGAAGGAGATGTCGGTTGGCCTGGGGCCGGCCAAGGGCAAGGATTTCTCCCGCGCCCATGTGTTCGGGCCCTGGCTCGTGACGGCGGACGAAATCCCGGACGTCTACGCGCTCGCGATGAGCGCGACCGTCAACGGCAAGCTCTGGACCGATTCCAGCACGGCCACCATGCACTGGCGCTTCGAAGAGATGATCGCCCACGCCTCGCGCGACGAGGAACTGGTGCCCGGCGAGATCTTCGGCAGCGGCACGGTTGGCGGCGGCTCGGCGATGGAAATGGGCAGCTTCCTGACGCACGGCGATCGCGTCGCGCTCACCGTCGAACGGCTCGGCACGCTCACGAACACCGTCGGCTGAGCGACCGTGATCGGGGGAAACGACTTTACCGGACGGACCCTCTGGCTCTCGGGGGCCAACGGAGCCATTTCGCGCGCCATCGCCAGAACCTTCGCGGGCCTCGGCGCCAATTGCGTCCTGACCGACCTCAACGCGAACGCCCTGGCCAACTTCGGCGCGGAGCTCGATCGGACCGGCGAGCGCATCGTCTGCCTCGGCCAGGACGTGACGCGCTCGGCCGAAACCGACCGGGTCGTCGAGACCATTCGCCGGCGCTTTGGCCGGCTCGATTTCCTCGTGACGAGCGCCGGGCTCTATCGCGACCAGCTGGTGGAGGGCATGCCCGACGAGCAGTGGCGGCACGATATCGCGGTCAATCTCGATGGCGTCTTCTACTGCTGCCGCGCCGCCCTGCCGCTCATGGGCGAGGGCGGGGCGATCGTCAACGTCGCCTCGATGTCCGGTCACAAGGGGAGCTTCATGCACGCCCCTTACGCCGCCTCGAAGGGCGCCGTCCTCGCCTTCACCCGCACGCTGGCGCTCGAACTCGCGCCGGCCATCCGCGTCAACGCGGTTTCCCCGGGGCTCATCGATACGCCGCTGGTCAAGCCGCTGCTCGACCGGCAGGGCCCGGAGCTGATCCGCTCGACCCCGCTCAAGCGGCTCGGCCGCCCCGAGGAGGTCGCGAGCGCCGTCGCCTTCCTCTGCTCCGACTGGGCGAGCTTCATCACGGCCGAAACACTGCACGTCAACGGCGGCATTTACATCGCGAGCTGAGGCGCGGGTGCCCGGAGCTAACCTCGCGCCCCGCATTCCGAAAGAATCCGGTCGACGACGCGGTCTATGGGTGCCGTCGCGTCGATGCTCACCGCATGGGCGGGAACATCCTCCCGGCTGGCATTGAGCCGCATCGCCAGTTCGCGTTCGATCGGCTTGCCCCCGAAAACATCCGGCGGTCGGGTCGAGAGGCGCCGATCGAGGGTGAGGGGGTCGACTTCGAGGTAGAAGATGGCATCGAAGAGCCCGATGAACTGATCGCGGTTTCTCGAGCGGCCGCAAAAGAAAGTCATCGCTTCGCCCTGGTCGGCAATGATCGCCCTGACCCTCTCGACCGGCCAGATCCAGTGCCTGTATCCCCACACGACGGCATCCATCCCGTCGGCAAATGCCGGCGCATCCAGCGGCTCGCCCGTCGCGGGGGCGCCATAATAGGCGAACTGCCGGTCGCCATGGACGACATGGTGGCCCAGCCGCTCGAGCGCCTCTGCGACCGTGGTTTTCCCGGAGCCCGACGGGCCTTCAATGAGGTAGTTTCGAACGCCCAATTCCGTGCCTCATGCCAAAAGCCCCGGCCGCAAAAGCTCGGGCGAAACGAAGAAGCCCGGGTCCAGGGACCCGGGCTCGCTGCTGTTTTGGCCTGAAAAGGCGCGTCTTACTTGATCGGGCCCTGGTCGACGAACTGGCCCTTGTCGTCGACCTGCAGCCAGTTGATGATGCCGTCCACGTCGCCGTGCTCGTCGAACGTCAGGTCGCCGCCGGCGCCCGAATAGTGGATGTCCTTGCCGGCCTTGATGGCGGCCACCGCTTCCTTCCACTGGCCGGGGAGGATCGCGTCACCCTTGTTGCTGGAGATTTCGCGCAGCGCCTTCGACAGCCCCTCGCGCTTGTCGCTGCCGTTCTTTTCGATCGCCAGCGCCAGCATGAAGGCGGCGTCATAGGCCTGCGGCACATAGGTGCCGGTCGGGTCGACATTGGCGGCCTTGGCGAGGGCGTTGAAGGCATCGGTGCCGGCGCCCGAGGGAGCGCCCGCGCGGGTCGCGATCAATCCCTTGACCGCCGCCGGGTCGATGCCCTTGGTCAGCGCGTCGCCCACCATGCCGTCGCCGCCGAAAAAGGTGGTGAAATCGCCGCCCTCGACCGCCTGCTGCAGGATCGTGTGGCCCGAGGAGTTGGCGTAGGCGAGGATCACGAGGTCCTGCGTGCCCGAGCCCGCGAGCTGGCCGAGTTCGGCGCGATAGTCCGCCTTGCTGTCCTCGTGCGCGACGTCCGCCGCGACCGTGCCGCCGGCCGCCTTGAAGGCGGCGGTGAAGCTGTCGTTGTGGCCCTTGCCGTAGTCGTTGTTGACGTAGGTGACGGCGACGTTCTTGATCCCCTTGGAGATGAGCAGGGACGCCATCTTGACGCCCTGCAGAGCGTCCGAGGGGGTGGTGCGGAAGACGAGGTCGTTGTCGTCGAGCGTGGTCAGCGCCGGCGCCGACGAGGCGGGCGACACGAACACGACATTACCCGGCTTGCCCGCGGCGTTGAAGCCGCCGATCGTCTCGCCGGTGCACAGGCCACCCACGACGGCCACGACCTGCGAGGTGTTGATGAGCTTGTCGGCAGCGTTGGCGGCCTGGGTTGAATCGCAGGCGCCGTCGGCGGATTCGATCGTCAGCTTCTGCCCGTCGAGCACGCCGCCCTGGTCATTGATGTTCTGCAGCGCGAGCTTGGCGCCGTTGAAGATCGGCGGCGTCAGGCTCTCGATCGGGCCGGTAAAACCCCCGAGGAAACCGAGCTTCACGTCGGCATAGGCCGGAGCCGCCGAGAGAAGCGCCGCTGCGGCTGCCGCCGTCAAAAGCACTTTGGTGAACGTCATGATGTCCCTCTGCTTTGGTTGCCCCCGCACGAGCCGGCTTGCCGCCGTTTTTCCTTGAGGAGTGCAACAACCTTGAGGGGGCACGTCCAGTCGTGCCCCGCTGGCCCGGACCTTTGCATAGTTGGCTCAGCGAGTCACTTGGATTTGATCGGCTTTAAGAGGGCTGCCACGTTTGTTGCTTAATGTCGCGGGCTTTGCCAAGTTCGGCCGCCTTCGGCCGCAATAATGGACGCCCATGCCGCTAACGCTCCCGCGCTTCTTTCTGGCCGCTCTCCTGTTCTTCGTTCTCGGCATCGCGACCGCCGCCGAGGCGCAGCAGGCACCCGACCCAAAGGCCCCGGACGTAACGACGCTGCCCGCTCCCTCGGGCGCTTCGACGACGACCCTTCCGGCGCCGGCTGCTCCGGGCTCGGGCGAGGATGACGCGGCGCCGGCGGCGGCCGCGGCGCAGCCCTCGCCCTGCGGGGCCCAGTCGATCACCATTGCGCGCATGCCCTGGCCGTCCGCGGCCATCCTCGCCGAGATTCACGCGCGAATTCTCAAGGCCGAGTTCGGCTGCACCGTGCAGGTGCTGCCGAGTGACCTCGCTCCGGCGCTCTCCGGCATGGCCGCGACCGGCCAGCCGGCGGTGGTGCCGGAAATGTGGGAGACGCGCGCCGCCGAACAGTGGAACCAGGCGATCAAGGACCAGAAGCTCAGGCCGGTCGGCCTCACTTACGGGCAGAGCGATTTCGAGGGCTGGTTCGTGCCGGATTATGTGGCCGCGAGCCACCCCGAGCTGAAATCGGTTGCGGCGCTGAAGGACGACTGGAAGCTGTTTTCGGGGGGCGGCGACAAGGGCAAGCTCGTTTCCTGCCCGCTGGATTGGGCCTGCGCCATCATCAACCGCAACCTCCTCAAGGCCCAGGGGCTCGACCAGCTCTTCACCGTGGTCGAACCGAAAAACCGCTTCGACCTCGACCAGATGATTGCCGCGGCCGTGAGCCGCAAGGAGCCGATCCTCTTTTACTACTGGGCGCCCAATGCCACCCTCTCGCAGTTCTCGTTCAAGCCGGTCGATCTCGGCCCCTACGACAAGGATGCCTTCCTCTGCCTCGGCAAGCGGGCGTGCGCGGCGCCCAAGCCATCGGGCTTCCCGCCCGAGCCGGTGGTGATCGCCCTTGCCGAATGGGTGTTCACCGGCGCGCCCGAGGTCGCCGCCTATTTCCAGCGCGCGCAGATGCCGCTCGACGTGATGAACGGCCTTCTGGCGCAGCTGAACGTCACCGGGCAGACGCCCGAAAGCGTCGCCGACAAGTTCGTGGCCGAACAGCAGGACCTCTGGCAGAAATGGGTCAAGCCGCCGACCGCGAGCGCCCCGCAGGGCGGCGGGGCGCCGGCCCAGCCGGCCCCGGCCAGCACCCCGAAGCCCGCCCGGCAGCCGGCCCCCGCGCCGGACCGGCCCGCAACCCCGCAGTTTGTCGAGCCGATCATCAAGTATTGAGCCGTGGAACGCGGCCCCTCGGCCACCCCGACGGGCTGTCCGAAAGTCGCAGCCCACGGGCGTTGCGTCGGCGTTCACGCCGCGGCTATAAGGTCCCTGGGTCGGTAAGCCGTCGCGCGGGCAGTCAGGAGAAGAGCAGTTGGAATTGAAGCGGATCAATCAGCACGTCAGCGTGTCGCCGCAGATCAGCCCCGAGGACATTCCCGTCATCAAAGCCGCCGGTTTCACCACCATCATCAACAACCGCCCGGACGGCGAGGCGCCGGACCAGCCGACGAGCGATGCAATCGAGCAGGCGGCCCAGGCGGCGGGTCTCGTCTATCACTATATCCCGCTCGGCCGCGACGGCGTCTCCGCCGACATGATCGAACGGACGGTCGATGCGCTCGAACGGAGCGAGGGGCCGGTCTTCTGCTATTGCCGCTCCGGCACGCGCTCGACGACCCTGTGGGCCCTGTCGCAGAAGGGCAAGATGCCGGCCGACCGCATCATCGCCGAAGCCGCCGCGGCCGGCTACGATATGAGCCACCTCGCGGGGCATCTCGGCCACTGACCCGCGTCGCGCCCCGCGCTGGCTGACCGGCCGGGGCGACGCGCCGCGGCCCATCTGGCCGCCGGCCTTGTACCGGCGCGGCAAAGGTCCGGGCCAGCCTCCAGATCTCCTCTCGCTCGGATTTTGCCGATGTCCATCAAGAAGATCCTGGTCGCCAACCGCAGCGAGATCGCGATCCGCGTGTTTCGCGCCGCCAACGAACTCGGCCTCAAGACCGTCGCCGTCTATGCCGAGGAGGACAAGCTTGCGCTCCACCGCTTCAAGGCCGACGAAGCCTATCTGATCGGCCGCGGCAAGGGGCCGGTCGAGGCCTACCTCCAGATCGACGAATACATCCGCGTGGCGCGCGTCTCGGGCGCCGATGCCATCCACCCCGGCTATGGCCTCCTGTCGGAATCGCCCGAATTCGCGGACGCCTGCGAGGCGGCGGGGATCGTCTTCATCGGCCCGCGCGCGCAAACCATGCGCGATCTCGGCAACAAGGTCGCGGCCCGCAACATGGCGCGCTCCGTCGGCGTGCCGATGGTGCCGGCGACCGGCGCCTTGCCCGACAATATGGAAGAGGTCGCCCGCATGGCGGCCGCGATCGGCTACCCGCTGATGCTCAAGGCGAGCTGGGGCGGCGGTGGGCGCGGCATGCGCCGCATCATGAGCGAAGCGGACCTGCGCCACGAGGTTTCGGAAGGCCGCCGCGAGGCCAAGGCCGCCTTCGGCAAGGACGAGATGTACCTCGAAAAGCTGGTCGAGCGGGCGCGGCACGTCGAGGTGCAGATCATCGGCGACGACCACGGCAATCTCGTCCATCTGTTCGAGCGCGACTGTTCCGTGCAGCGGCGAAATCAGAAAGTGGTGGAGCGGGCGCCGGCCCCCTACCTCGGCCAGAAGGTCCGCGACGAACTGACCGCGGCGGCGCTGCGCCTCGGCAAGGCCGCCAACTACCGCGGTGCCGGCACCGTCGAATTCCTGATGGATGCCGATACCGACGAATTCTACTTCATCGAGGTCAATCCGCGCATCCAGGTCGAGCACACGGTGACCGAGGTCGTGACCGGCATCGACATCGTCAAGGCGCAGATCCGCCTGCTTGAGGGGGCGGTGATCGGCACGCCCGAATCCGGCGTGCCGAAGCAGGAGGACATCCACCTCAACGGCCACGCCATCCAGTGCCGCATCACCACCGAGGACCCGGAAGAGAACTTCATCCCGGATTATGGCCGCATCACCGCCTATCGCGAGGCGACGGGCTTTGGCGTGCGCCTCGACGGCGGCACGGCTTATGCGGGGGCCATCATCACCCGCTTCTACGACCCGCTGCTCGAGAAGGTGACCTGCTGGGCGCCCACCCCCGAGGAAGCCATCGCCCGGATGAACCGGGCGCTGCGCGAGTTCCGCATCCGGGGCGTTGCGACCAACCTCGCCTTCCTCGAGAACATCATCACCCACCCCGATTTCGTGACCAACCGCTACACCACGCGGTTCATCGACACGACGCCGGCGCTCTTCGACATCCGGCGCCGCCGCGACCGGGCCACCAAGCTCCTGACCTATATCGCCGACGTGACCGTCAACGGCCATCCCGAAGTCCGCGACCGCCCCAAGCCGCCGGCCGACCGGCCCGAGCCCCTGGTGCCCGAATTCGAGCCGCCCGCCGTTCTCGAAGGCAGCCGGCAGGTGCTCGACCGTGAGGGACCGCGGGGTCTCGCGCAGTGGATGAAGGACCAGCAGCGGGTGCTCTTCACCGACACCACCATGCGCGACGCCCACCAGTCGCTGCTCGCGACCCGCATGCGCAGCTACGACGTCACCCGCATCGCCGAGGCCTATTCGCGCGGCCTGCCGGGCCTGTTTTCGCTCGAATGCTGGGGCGGGGCGACGTTCGACGTGGCCATGCGCTTCCTCAACGAGGACCCGTGGGAGCGCCTGGCGCAGGTGCGGGCCGGGGCGCCCAACATCCTGACGCAGATGCTGCTGCGCGGCTCGAACGGGGTCGGCTACACCAACTACCCGGACAATGTCGTCAAATTCTTCGTCCGGCAGGCGGCGAGGGGCGGCGTCGACGTCTTTCGCGTCTTCGATTGCCTCAACTGGGTCGAGAACATGCGCGTCTCGATGGACGCGGTGATCGAGGCCGAAAAGGTCTGCGAGGGCGCCATCTGCTATACCGGCGACCTGCTGGACCCCAACCGCGCCAAGTACGACCTCAAGTACTATGTGGCCCTCGCGCGGGAGATCGAAGCCGCCGGCGCCCATGTGCTTGGCCTCAAGGACATGGCGGGGCTCCTGAAGCCGGCCGCGGCCAGAAAGCTCATCGAGACGCTTCGCGAGGAGATCTCGCTCCCCATCCATTTCCACACGCACGATACCTCGGGCGCGTCCGCTGCGACCGTGCTGGCGGCCGTCGAGGCCGGCGTCGATGCGGTGGATGCGGCGATGGACGCCCTCTCCGGCACCACGTCGCAGCCGACGCTCGGCTCGCTCGTCGCGGCGCTCAGCGGCGGACCGCGCGATCCGGGGCTCGACGCCGGCGCGATCCGCGACATTTCCTTCTACTGGGAGTGCGTCCGCACCCAGTACCGCGCCTTCGAGAGCGACCTCAGGTCGGGGGCCTCCGAGGTCTACCTGCACGAAATGCCGGGCGGGCAGTTCACCAACCTCAAGGAGCAGGCGCGCTCGCTTGGCCTCGAGAGCCGCTGGCACGAGGTGGCCGAGACCTATGCCGACGTGAACCGGATGTTCGGCGACATCGTCAAGGTGACGCCCTCGTCGAAAGTGGTCGGCGACATGGCGCTGGCGATGGTCTCATCGGGGCTGAGCCGCGCCGACGTCGAAAATCCCGACCGGGAGATTGCCTTTCCGGATTCGGTCGTCGGCTTCTTCATGGGCGAACTCGGCCAGCCGCCGGGCGGCTTTCCGCCGGCGCTGCAGAAGAAGGTGCTCAAGGGCAGGGCGCCGCTCACGGCGCGCCCGGGGTCCTATCTGCCGGACGTCGATCTCGAGGCCGAGCGCGCCAGGGCGGCCGAGGCGACCAATGCCGAGATCGACGACTTCCGCCTCGCCTCCTACCTCATGTACCCAAAAGTCTTCACCGACTTCATGAAGACGCAGGACGCCTACGGGCCGACCGAGGTGCTGCCGACGCCGGTCTTCTTCTACGGCCTGACCCAGGGGCAGGAGATCTTCGCCGAGATCGAGCGCGGCAAGCAGATGGTCATCAACTATCTCGGCCGCGCCGAGACCAACGAGAAGGGCCAGGTCCGCGTCTTCTTCGATCTCAACGGGCAGCCACGCACCATCACCGTGCCCGACCGCCTGCGCGTCGGCGAGGTGAAGGTCCGGCCCAAGGCCGCGATCGGCGACCAGAAGCAGGTCGGCGCCCCGATGCCGGGTGTCGTGTCCGGCGTCAACGTGGTCGCCGGCCAGAGCGTCGCCGCCGGCGACGTGCTGCTCTCCATCGAGGCGATGAAGATGGAAACGGCGATCCACGCCGAGGCCGACGGGGTCGTGGCCGAAGTGCTGGTGCGTCCCGGCGACCAGATCGACAGCAAGGACCTCTTGGTGCGGTTCGAGTAGGAGGTGCGCCCAAGGCTTTGATGTCTGTCAAAGCACCGGTGACGCGCGTGGGCTCTTCTACCCACAATGAGGAGAAGAGCCATGCCCGAGCCGAGCCCCGGCGCCGCCCGCCGTGAATACCTGTGGCCGACGGGGCAGCTCCCCGGACCTGAGACCGAGGCCCTGAAGCGCTTCCATCGCGACATGGCCTGGTCCGGTACCGTCAAGGCCAGTTCGATGACGCCCGAAATGACGGCGACCGGCCGCGGCACCTTCCGGTGGACCGATGACGGCCTTTGGGTGATCGGATCGTTCTCGCAGGAACAGTTCTACGAGGGCCGGCAGGTGGCCAGCTGGCGCGCCCAGTATCTCGCCGGCTACGACTACTCCCGCCGGGCCTATGTCGCCTTTGCGGCCGACAGCAATGGCCGGGCGGTGCCGTTTACCGGCTCGATCGATGGCGATCGGTTCATCATCACCTCGGACGGCGCGACGATCGCCGGCGCGCCGGTGCGCCTGAGGATGACCTGGGACTGTTCCTCGCCGGAGACGATGACGTGGCGCAACGACATGTCGATCAACAACGGCCCCTGGCAGCTCGTCGAAGAGTATGACATGCGCCCGCTCGGGCAGGAGGCTCGCTGAGCCATCCGCCCGCCGCATCCGACCGCCTGCGCGGGGAGGTGGTTGGAGGCAGCGTCCGGTCCGCGGCGGCCCTTGTTCCCATATTGGGAACGTGCTAGCTTGGGCAACGATGAGGATCGTTGCCCATCGTCACTTGCGAGAGTTCGGGCAGCGACACCCGAGCGCGGCGCGGCCGCTCGTATTCTGGCACGACACCGTTCGCGCCTCCACGTGGCAGTCCATGCAGGACGTGCGGCGCAGCTTTTCGAAGGCCAAGATACTGAACGGTGAACGGGCGCGTTTCGAAATCAGCGGCGGAGATTTCCGGTTGATCGTGGCGTTCGATTTCGAGAACCAGATCGCCTACATCAATTTCATCGGGACGCACGCCGAGTACGATTCATCGATGCCCTGACGGTTTCAATGTTCTAGGTGCGCCATGGAAATTCGGCCCATTGTGACGGACGAGGATCATCAGGCCGCTCTCGCGGAGATCGAGCGCCTGTGGGGCGCCGCGCCGGGAACGCCGGAGGGAGCGGTGCTCGACGCATTGGCCACTCTCGTCCAGGCCTATGAGGACCGACGCTGGCCGCCTGAGGCGCTCGATCCCATCGAGGCGATACAGGCGAGCATGCAGTGGAACGGCCGGACGCAGGCGGATCTGGCGGAGCTTTTGGGCTCACGCTCGCGTGCCTCCGAAATCCTCAATCGCAAGCGCGCGTTGACGGTCGAAATGATCCACAAGCTGCAGAGCGAGTGGGGTATTCCCGCCGAACTCCTGATTCGCCCGTATCGGTTGGACGCCGCCTGATGGGCGATCTCCGCTTCAACCGGCCGCCGCGGCGGCGCCTCGCCCCGCCACGTCCGCCGGAACTCACCGCCGCCGACATTGCCGGCATCGGCCACAATGGCGGCCCGCCACTCGACGAGCATATCCCCGAATGGGGCGTCGGGGGTATCGGCACCTATTTCGCCTGGCGCGCGGCGAGCGAGGCGGCGTTCAAAAGCCTGCCGGCCGAAACCGCCATCCGCCGCGCCAAGAAGGCGGAATCGCTCGGCCTCACCTTTCGCGAGTACCAGCTGGAAATCCTCGAGCGGGGGCGCTTCCTGCAGACCGAGGACGCGCAACGCATCGCCGAGATCATCGCGAGGCGCAACCGCTGAGGGGCGGCCCCTTAGCTCGAAAAAGCCACCCCGATTTCCCTCAGCGCCCGCCAGATGACCCGGCAGTGGTGCGTGCCGTCGCCCGGCACCACCAGATCGAAGCGGTTCGGCACGTCGCCGACCGGCACGACCTCGATGCGGGCTTCGGTCGCGGTCACGCTGCGGACCACGCAGGGCCGCTGCTTGTGGTCGTAGACGATGCTGGCCGAAAGCCGCGCATTGCGGCTCGGGGGCAGCGCGGCTGAGCGGCGGGATCTCTGGGCGCGGGGGACAAGCATGGGCATCACCTTCGATGCCAATGAGCCTGCGCGGCCCATGGTTCCGCCCGCAATTCGAGGCAAATGCGCCCCGTCTCCGGTCCTCAGCGGCCCCGGTAGGCCGTGCCGCCGACCGGCTTGGCCGTGACGTGCGGCGGCAGCATCCGCACGATCCAGCTCACCATGAGCGGCACCAGCACCAGGTCGTCGATCCAGCCGGCAAACGGGATGAAGTCGGGGACGAGATCGATCGGGCTGACGAGATAGAGCGCCGCAAAGAGGGTTGCGGCTTTGAGCGGCAGCGGCGTGTCGGGATGCCAGAAGGCGCGCCACAGCAGCACCGCTTCGCGCCGGAAGGCGAGAAGGCGGCCCCAGGCGGCGCGGCCGAAGACGATGAGGAAGGGCAGGCGGGTGTTGCTCATGCCGACTAGATGGGGACCCCGAGCGCCCGCGCAAGAGCCCCTCTTCGCCGAAGCTTCGCATTGCGCCCGGAACCCGGGCGGCCTATTTCTCACCCCAAACGAGGTGTGACGATGAGCATGGCGCCGCGCAGGCGGACGGTAGGGGTGGATGTCGGGGGCGTCCGGGTCGGGGGCGGGGCGCCGATCGTCGTCCAGTCGATGACGAACACCGATACGGCCGATGTCGAAGCGACGACGCGGCAGGTGGCCGAACTCTGGCGCGCCGGCTCCGAGCTCGTGCGCATCACGGTCGATCGCGACGAATCGGCGGCGGCCGTCCCGCACATTCGCGACCGGCTCGCGCGCATCGGCATCAACGTGCCGCTGATCGGCGACTTCCACTACATCGGCCATAAGCTCCTGACCGATCATCCGGCCTGCGCCGAAGCGCTCGCAAAATACCGCATCAACCCCGGCAATGTGGGCTTCCGCGAAAAGCGGGATGTGCAGTTCTCGACCCTCATCGAGCTCGCCATCCGCTACGGCAAGCCCGTCCGCATCGGGGTCAACTGGGGCTCCCTCGACGCCGAGCTGCTGACCCGCCTCATGGACGAGAACGCCCGGGCGGAAAACCCCGTTTCGGCCGCTGCCGTGCAGCGCGAGGCGATCATCCAGTCGGCGCTGCTTTCGGCCGGACGCGCCGAGGAAATCGGCCTTCCGCGCGACCGCATCATCCTTTCGACCAAGGTTTCGGACGTCCAGAACCTCATCGCCGTCTATCAGGAGCTGTCGGCCCGGTGCGACTACGCGCTCCACCTCGGCCTCACCGAGGCCGGCCTGGGCAGCAAGGGGATCGTCGCCTCCTCCGCCGCCATGGGCATTCTCCTGCAGCATGGGATCGGCGACACGATCCGGGTATCGCTCACGCCCGAGCCCGGCGGCGACCGCACCCAGGAGGTGCGCGTGGCGCAGGAACTGCTCCAGACCATGGGGTTTCGCCAGTTCCTGCCGGTGGTCGCGGCCTGCCCCGGCTGCGGGCGCACCACGTCGCAGACTTTTCAGGTCCTCGCCAAGGAAATCCAGGACCACCTCAACGCCTCGATGCCGGAATGGCGCGAGCGCTACCCGGGCGTCGAAACCCTCTCGGTCGCGGTCATGGGTTGCATCGTCAACGGCCCCGGCGAGAGCAAGCACGCCAACATCGGCATTTCGCTTCCGGGCACCGGCGAGGCGCCGGCGGCGCCCGTCTTCATCGATGGGAAGAAAGTTGCAACGCTGCGCGGCACCGATGTCGCCGACCAGTTCAAGCAGATGGTCGCCGATTACATCGAGCAGAAATTCGGCAGCGGCGCCAAGGCGACCGCCGCGGAGTAGCCGCTATTCCCGCCAGGCGGGCTCGCTCTTCTGTTCGTAGTCGGAGAAGGCTTTCATCAGCCCGCCCAACACCTCGGCGGACGTTTCGAACATCGCCTTGAACTGCGGGTCGTCGACCTTGTCGATGTCGGCACGCATGTGCTGGAGCGTGTCCTCGAGCCGCTGGCGCATCTTGCGCGTGTGAAATTTGGGATCGCCGTCGACTTCGCTGCCCATGGCACCCTCCTGTTCATCTGCCGGGGAGAACGGAGGGCGGCGCCCGGGGGTTCCGGGCGTCCCTGCGATACCGGCTCAGCCGGTCGCGGCCACGGCTTCCCCGGGGATCTCGCAGGCGTCGGCCCATTGCGCATGCGTCAGCGCGACCAGCCGCTCGACGGGAAGCCGCACCGAGGAGTGCGTCGAGCCCGCGGCCGGGATCACCTCGTCGTAAATCTTCAGCGACACGTCGCAAAAGACCGGGATCGGCGCCGGCAGGCCAAAGGGGCAGACCCCGCCCACCTGGTGGCTCGTCAGCCGCTCGACGTCCTCGGCCCCGAGCATGCGCGGCCGCCCGCCAAAGGCCGCCTTGGCCTTCCGGTTGTCGAGCCGGGCGTCGCCGCGCGTCACCAGCAGGAACTCGCGATCGTTGACGCGGATCGCGAGCGTCTTGGCGATCTGTCCCGGCTCGACCCCGTGCACCGCCGCGGCCAGCTGCACCGTCGCCGTCGACTCCGGCGTTTCGATCACCGCAATGTCGGGCGCGTGGCTGGCGAAGAAGTCCTTGACCGATCTGAGCGTCACAAAAGCTCTCCCTAGTTCTCGCGCGCCGCAAAGAAGCGCGCCGTGGCCCTGAGACCGTCGGCCTCGGGCCCGAATTCCATCAGCGCCGTCAGCGCGTCGTGCACGAGCTCGCCGAGCTCCCGTCGCGCGGCATCGAGGCCAAGCCGCGCAATCAGCGTCTGCTTGCCGGCGGCCGCATCCTTGCCGACGGCCTTGCCGAGCGCCGCCTCGGTCGAGGTCGCGTCCAGCAGGTCGTCCGCGAGCTGGAACGCGCGTCCGGCGAGCCCCGCAAACCGGGTGAGGGTTGCGAGCGCCTCCTCTGGTGCCCCGCCGAGGATCGCGCCCATCCGCACCGCGGCGCGGATCAGGGCGCCGGTCTTCATCGCCTGCATGTCGGCGATTTCGGCATCGGGCAGGGGGCTTGTTTCTCCCTCGATGTCGCGCATCTGGCCGCCTACCATGCCGCCCGCGCCCGCCGCCGCCACGAGCTCGCTGACGAGCCGCGCCCGTATCGCCGGGTCTGGATGGGCCGCGGGCGTTGCCAGCACGCCGAAGGCGTGTGTCAGCAGCGCATCGCCGGCGAGTATGGCGGTTGCCTCGTCGAACGCCTTGTGCACGGTCGGCCGACCGCGGCGCAGGTCGTCATCATCCATCGCCGGCAGGTCATCGTGGACGAGCGAATAGCAGTGCACCATCTCGACCGCGACGCCCGCGAGGAGCGTCGCCTCGGCCGGCACGCCGAAAATGGCGGCCGCCTGCCGTACCAGGAGGGGCCGCAGCCGCTTGCCGCCGCCGAGGGCGCCATGCCGCATCGCGGCGACGACCCGCTGCGGTGCCTCGCCCGGCCCGGACAGGGCCGGCGCCGTCAACAGCCGGTCGAGCGCTGCCTCGACGTCCGCGGCGCAGCGCCTGAGTTCCTCGTCGAATTCTGTCATGGGCGCGAGTGCTAGCGGGTTGGCGCCCGCGCCGCAAGGCGAGCGGCTCAGGCGCCGGTCGCCGCCCGCGTCCCGACCGCCAGCCGGCGCACCAGCCGCTCGAGGCCGATGAGCCCCAGGAGGTAGACCGCCGCGGCGAGCGCCAGCGTGAGAATGGTCGAAACGCCGGGACCGCCGTGAGCGGGGCCGTCGATGGCGGTGCCGAGCAGCCCCACCCCGATCAGCAGCGGCAGCAGGGCGGCATAGCGCCAGGCCGCCGCAAGCCGGCGCAGGCTCCAGACCTGGAGGAAGAGGTAGGCCGGTCCCCCGGCGATCAGCAGGATGATGTACCCGGCACGCAAGAACTCGAACAAGGCCACGACGCCGCCTCCGAAACTCACCGGCCCTCCAACAATGCGCGCAACTGGCTTAAAATTTGTCGAGTTTTCGATGCTTTTTGGATAGCGTTAGCAAAGGGTTATGCTGATGCAACGGTGCCACACCCGGTGGGCGGGACGGCCCCGGATGCCGTTCCGCCCGGCCGCCGGGAACTCGAGGCCGAGGGGGCGCCAAGGCCCTAGCCAAGCGGCCCCCGCTCCTGTATAGAGCCGCCAAATTCAATTCCGTCCCGGTCTGATGCCGGCGGGCGCCGAGCGCCGCCGCATGGCCCGGCAGTCAGATCAGGAGTTTGTTGCCATGGCCGTTCCGAAGCGCAAGACCTCGCCGATGAAGCGCGGTTTCCGCCGTTCCGCCGACGGGCTCACCGCCCCGGCTTACGTCGAGGACAAGGACTCGGGCGAGCTGCGCCGCCCGCACCACGTCGATCTCAAGACCGGCATGTATCGCGGCCGGCAGATTCTCGAGCCGCGCAAGTAAGGCCCGCCTCATGGCGGCCTGACGCACTGTTTTTCAACGGCCGGTCCCCATGGGGCCGGCCGTTTGACTATTGAATCGGGAACGATGGCATTCCTGCCGATGGCTCGGCGAATTCGCGGACACCGCGGCCGATCCGGGGGGAGTGCGAAATCCCGTAAAATTCTGGGCCGGAGAGAACGATGACCACGCGCACCGAAACCGATTCCATGGGAGCGATCGAGGTCCCGGCCGACAAGTATTACGGCGCCCAGACCGCGCGCAGCCTCATGAATTTCGACATCGGCGGGCAGAAGATGCCCGACGAGATCATCCGGGCGTTCGGCATCCTCAAGAAGGGCGCGGCGCTCGCCAATTTCCGGCTCGGGCTGCTCTCGGCGGAAAAGCGCGACCTCATCACGCGGGCGGCGGACGAGGTGATCTCCGGCCGCCTCAAGGACCACTTCCCCCTCGTCGTCTGGCAGACGGGGTCGGGCACGCAGTCCAACATGAACGTCAACGAGGTGATTTCCAACCGCGCCATCGAGATGGCGGGCGGCACGATGGGCTCCAAGAAGCCCATCCACCCCAATGACGACGTCAACATGAGCCAGTCGTCCAACGACACCTATCCCGCCGCCATGCACATCGCGGCGGTCGAGGCGATCGAAGGCTATCTCCTGCCGCGGCTCGCGCCGCTGCGCGAAACCCTCGCCGAAAAGTCCGAGGCGTTCATGGGGATCGTCAAGATCGGCCGCACGCACCTGCAGGATGCAACGCCCATCACCCTCGGCCAGGAGATTTCCGGCTGGGTGTCGCAGATCGACCACGCGGTCGAGGCGATCAAGGCGACGCTGCCGCAATTGCGCGAGCTGGCATTGGGCGGCACGGCGGTTGGCACCGGCCTCAACGCCCATCCCGACTACGCGGTGACCGTCGCCGAGGAAATCTCGCGCCTCACCGGCCGCCAGTTCGTGACCGCGCCCAACAAATACGCGGTGATGGCGGGCCACGACGCTTTTGTCGGCGCCTCGGGCGCGCTCAAGCAGCTGGCCGTGGCGCTGATGAAGATGGCCAATGACGTGCGCTGGATGGCGTCGGGCCCGCGCTCGGGGCTCGGGGAAATCACCATTCCCGAAAACGAGCCCGGCTCCTCCATCATGCCGGGCAAAGTCAACCCGACGCAGTCGGAAGCCCTGACCATGGTCGCCGTGCAGGTGATGGGGAATGACGCCGCGATCGGCTTCGCCGCGAGCCAGGGCAATTTCGAGCTCAACGTCTTCAAGCCCGTCATCGCCTACAATTTCCTGATGTCGGTGCGGCTGCTGGCGGACGCCGCCAAGTCCTTCAACGACAACTGCGCCGTCGGTATCGAGCCCAACCCCGCCCGCATCAAGCAGCTGGTCGACCAGTCGCTGATGCTCGTCACCGCGCTCAACCGCAAGATCGGCTACGACAACGCCGCCAAGATCGCCAAGAACGCCCACAAGAAGGGGACGACCCTGAGGGAATCGGCGATCGAGCTCGGCCTGCTGACGGGCGAGGAATTCGACGCGGAAGTGCGGCCCGAGGCGATGGTCGGGCCGATCAAGGTCCGCAAATAACTCCTGCGGCCCAGGACACCGGGCGGCGCTCGCGGCTCTAGACGAACGCCGCTTCCTCCGATCCCGATTTGACGCCGGTGATCATCGCGACGATGTCGTTGCCGGTCGTCTTGTCGCGGTCGACCACGCCGGCGATGCGTCCCCGCCGGAAAACCCAGATGCGATCGACGAGGTCGAGCACCTGCCGCAGGTTGTGGCTGATGAGGATCATCGGGATGCCGCGCGACTTGAGGCCGCGGATGATGTTTTCGACCTGCGCCGTCTCCTGTACGCCGAGCGCGGCCGTCGGCTCGTCCATGATGATGAGTTTCGAGGCAAAGGTCGCCGCGCGGCTGATCGCCACGCACTGACGCTGCCCGCCGCTCATGTTGCGGATCTTGTTGCGCAAATCGGGGATCTTGACGCCCGTCGCGGTCAGCGCGTCCTGAGAGCGCTGCAGCATCTTGCGCTCGTTGAGGAAGCTGAACGGGCCGAGGTTGAAATAGCGCTCCTCGCGGCCGAGGAAGAGGTTCGAGGGGATGTCGAGGTCGTCCGCGAGCGCGAGGTTCTGGAACACCGTCTCGATCCCGATGTCGCGCGCCTCGATCGGGGTCTTGAACTCGACCTCGCTGCCCTCGAAGAAGATCTTGCCGGCGCTCGGCCGCTCGACCCCGGTGATCTGCCGCACGAAGGTGGACTTTCCGGCCCCGTTGTCACCGACGATCGCGATGTGTTCGCCGTCCCACAGCTCGAAATCGGCGTCCTCGAGCGCCCGCACGCCGCCATAGTGCTTGGTGAGCCCCTCGGTCCTGAGAATGATCTTGTCGCTCATTGCCGCCTCCTCACTAGCGCCCGCGCAACCGCTGCCGGTAGACGTCCTGGATCACCGCGCCGACGATGATCGCGCCCTTGATCATCTCCTGGTAGAAGGCGTCGATCCTGAGGAAGGTGAAGCCGGAGATGATGACGCCGAAGATCAGGGCGCCGAGCACGGTGCCCACGATCGAGCCGCGTCCGCCCGAGAGCGACGTGCCCCCGATCACCGTCATGGCGATGGCGTCGAGCTCGTAGCCAAAACCCATGCCGGCCTGCGCCGTGAGGTTGCGCGAGCAGAGCACGATCGCCGCGACCGCCGCGAGAATGCCGGCGATGGTATAGACCAGCACCTGGTGGCGCTCGACATTGATGCCGGAGACGCGCGCCGCCGATTCGTTCGAGCCGATCGCGTAGGTGCGCCGTCCGTAAAGGGTGAAGCGCATGATGATCTGGAAGATCACGGCGATCACGAGGAAGATCAGCACCGGCCGGATGCCTTCGGAAATCGAGGCGAAGCTGTCGGTGGGAAACGAGACCGGCTGGCCCTTGGTGTACCAGTCCGCGACGCCGCGCGCCGAAACCATCATGCCGAGCGTCGCGATGAACGGCGGTATCTTGGTGTAGGCGATGATGAGCCCGTTGATCAGCCCCGCGATGAGCCCGCAGGCGAGCCCGACGGCGATCGGCACGATGACCGGCAGGTCGGTCAGCGCCGGGTACATGGCGCGGGTATAGGTCGAAACCTGCGCAAAGCTCATCAGGATCATTGCCGAGGCGCCGACCACCGAGCCCGAGGAGAGGTCGATGCCGCCGATGATGATCACCTGCGTGACCCCGACCGCGATGATGCCGACGATCGAGACCTGCAGGATCATGATCTGCAGGCGCGCCGGATTGAGGAGGAAGCTCTGGTGGATCAGCGCCCACCCGAGGACCTCGAAGATCAGCGCGATCGCGATGAGGCCGATGAGGATGTTCACTTCGGCCGGCCAGGGGCGCCGGCCGGTGCCCGAAGCGCTCACGGCGCTGCTCGTCGTGCTGGATATCTCCGCCATGGATTTCCCTCCCTCGCCAACGGCGGCGGGCGGCAAGCCGGACGCCGCGTCACTCCCGCCCTCTGGCGGGAAATGGCTCTCATCGGCCGGCGGAACCTTGGTTCCGAGCGAAATCCCGGCTGGGCGGGAATGACGGCACGATCATAGCACAGGATTGCGAGGGGGCGGCCTTTTGCGCGGGCCGCCCCCGAAGCTGTGAAGAACTCAGTTCTTCGTCATGTAGTTGGCCATGTTGTCGGGCGTGACCAGCTCGAACGGCACCCAGACGGCCTTGTCGAGCTTTTCACCCTTGGCCAGCTTGAGCGCCGCATCGACCGCGCCCTTGCCCTGGCCGGCCGCATTCTGGAACACGGTCACCTTGAGGTCGCCGGCCTTCATCGAGGCCAGGGCGTCCTGGGTCGCATCGACCCCGCCGATGATCACGCTCTTGGTGTCGACGCCCGCCGCCTTCATGGCCTGGAGCGCGCCGATCGCCATTTCGTCGTTGTTGGAGATCACCGCGTCATAGGGCGTGCCGGCGGTCAGCCAGTTGGCCATCAGGCTCTGCGCCTGGTCGCGCGACCAGTTGGCCGTCTGCAGGTCGATGATCTTGATGAAGTTGCAGTCCGGCGTGGCGATCACGTCCTTGACGTCCTGCGTGCGCTGCACGGCGGCCTGGTTGTTGAGCTGGCCTTCCATGACGTAGACGTTGGCGCCCGAGCCCTTGCCGGCGTCTTTGAGCAGCTTGCAGATCTGCTTGGCCTCGAGCGTGCCGGAATCCGATTCGTTCGAGCCGACGAACGTCTCGTTGGGCGGCAGCTTGTCGAGGTTGACCGGCTGGCGGTTGACGTAGACCAGCGGGATGTTGGCGTCGGCCGCGAGCTTGGTGATGGCTTCCGTGGCGCTCGTGTCGACCGGGTTGACGATGATCGCGTCGACCTTGGAGGCGACGAAGTTCTGCACCTGGCTCAGCTGCTTGTTGACGTCGTTGCCGCCGTCCTCGACCTGCAGGCTCACATCGGGAAGCGTCTTGGCGTAGTCGATCATGCCGTTGCGCAGCACGGTGAGGAAGTTGTCGTCGAACTGCGCCATCGAAACGCCGATATTGGCCGCCGATGCCGAACCGGTCATCGCCGTACCCATCAGAAGCGTGCCCAACAGGGCCGCCATCGCGAGTTTCTTCATGGTTCTCCTCCTATGGGCGTCCGGCGCGCCCTTGTTGGCCGGAGGCTCCTCTCCCGGGAGCCGACGCGTGAGCGCCTTCAGGCGGCGGCCCTCCCAAGGCCGCCCTCGATAAATCGCATGCTGTTCCGAATGGCCGCGGCCGGGTCGCCGAGCGCGCGCAGTTCGGCGGCAAAAGGCTCGAACGAGATCGGCCCGGCATAGCCGGCCAAGAGCAGCCGCCTCAGCTGGCCGACATTGTCCAGCCGATCGGCGGGCCCGACGAGCACCCGATGCGCGTCCCGCATGTCGGCAATGGCGAGGGAAGTGTCCTCGACGCCCGAAATGTGGACGAGGCCGGTGAACTCGGGAAAGATTTCGGCTTCTCCCGCGAGCACGTGGTGGAAGGTGTCGTGCGTGATGCGGAAGACGTCTTCACCGCCAACCGCGCGGATCGCCTCGACCGCCTCGCGCTTCGAGCGCAGCGAGCAGATTTCGAACCCCAGCGGCTCGACGAGGCCGGTGATGCCGTGCTCGGCGAGGATCGGCCTGAGCGCCGTGAGCGCGTTGCGCAGGTTCTGCTGCCGCGCCCCGTCTTCCCGGCCGGTGCCGTCGTTTTTGGGGACGAGGATCAGCGCCCCGGCGCCACATGCTCTGGCATAGCCGGCGAGCGCGCGGGCTTCCGCTTCCCGCGCCGCGTTCCACTCATTGAAGCGCTGCAGCGCATTGATGGTGAGGATGGTGACGCCGGCGCGCGCGGCTTCGGCCTTGACCGCTTCGGGCGGGGTGCCATCGAGGATGGGCTTCCCCTCGATGTCGTTGCGGATCTCGACCTCATCGAGCCCGAGCGAGCGCGCCAGCGCAAAGAACGCCGGCAGCGGCAATTGCGGCGCAGCCATATGATTGAGCGCGAAGCGCAGCTTCGCCGTGGTCGCAGCCGGCACTCCAGTTCCTCCCGGCGGATGCCCCGCTCTTGGGAAGAAATGAAACATTGGTTCTGTTTTTTGTCAACTCAGAATGTTTGTTCCGTTTGGCGTGCCCGCGGCGCCTTCCCGGGCTGCCGGAGTGAGGCGTGTTGCAGCACGGTCGCGACCGCGGGACCGGCATTCAGCATGTGAAGTGTGACCCCTTGCCGCACCCGGGCGGCGGGTGTTGACTGAGCCTGCAACCGTCTGGGGGTTTTGACATGCTTGCAGCCTTTTCGCGTCGCGCCGCCTGTGCGGCGCTCGTCGTTGCCGCACTCTCCTGCCCCGTCTATGCGGCCGGCGGATCGTCGGCCACGATCACCACGGACGACATCATGAACATGCTGACCAACATGGGCTACTCGCCGTCGATGAACGGCAAGTCGGTCGAGGTGAAGGTCAACCGTGATGGCGACCACTACATCTACTTCGATCTGTCCAAGGACAGCACGATCATCTACGCCGACATCTCGTTCCAGACCTACACCGAGGCCGAGTCCAAAAAGCTCGATATCAAGGGACTGCTGGTCGCCAACGACTCCAACCGCGCCTATTACTCGCTCGAGGAAAAGGACGGGAAGTACTCGCTCTACCTGAACGTCAATGCGCCGTCCTCCGGGGCGAATGCGTCGACTCTCCGCGGCATGATCGACTCGATCCTGAACACGGAGAGCGACACCGACAGCCTCTGGAACATCTGGGAGGACAACAGCTCCAAGTCGGGCAAGTAGCGCCTCTGGCGTTGACTCAGGCTGGTGGGGAACCGCTTCCGAGAAGGCCCGATTCCCGCCACCAAGCAATGGCCGCCGCGAGCACCGGGTGAATCTCGGTTTCGCGGTGGTCCGTATGAACCAGCATCACCCGCTGCACGGTGTTCTGGTTGTAGAGCGAGACCATGTAGTCGGGCGTCGAGAGCCGGTGATACTCGGCGATCGGCACCTTGACGCTTCGGGTCACGAGCCGCGGGGCACCCGGCGCCTCCTCGCAGAGGTCGAAGATCGCGGCCAGCGCCGCCGAGCGTGCCCGCAGCGCGTCGCGGAAGGCGAGCACATCGGGTGCGCCCAGCGTCCAAGCCGGCCCCGCCCCCCTGAGTTCGTCGAAGGCGCGGTCACAAAAATCGTCGATGAGCGCCGCCGCAAGCCGCGCCTTTCGAGCGGAAAGCGGCCGCGCCGCCGCTTCCTCGACGCCCTCCGCAACGACGGCGAAGCGCGCCGTGAGCGGCGCCGGATCAAGACCGCCCAAGGCTAGCCGAGGTGCCTGGCGAAAAAGGCGAGCGTCCGCTCGTTGGCGAGCTTGCAGGCTTGTGCATTGTAGTTGCTCGGCCGGTCGGCATTGCAGAAACCGTGGACGGCCCCTGGATAGAGGTAGACCGGCACTTCGGGATAGCGCTTGCGCAGGGCTTCGACCTGCTCGAGCGGAATGCCCGTATCCTTGTCGCCGAAATGGCATTCGATCGGAATGGTGGGCGCGAGGTCGATATAGTTCTGCACGCCGCCCCCGTAATAGGACGAGGCGGCCGAGAGCCCGAGGCCCGCATGCGCGGCGCGCCAGGTCATCGCGCCGCCGAAGCAATAGCCGGTGACGCCGACCTTGCCGGCCGACGCAGCCTCCTTTGCGGCCGCCTCGATGTCGAGCAGCACCTTGGCCGGGTCGAACGATTTCATCAGTTCGCCGACCTTGGGGAAGTGGTCGGAGCCGTAGTTCTCGCTCTCAAAGCCGTATTCCATGCGGTCCATGGTGGCCGGCGCAATGCAGAGATAGCCGGCTTCGGCATAGCGGTCGGCCTCGCTGCGGATCCAGCGGTTGAGGCCCCACACTTCCTGCAGGAGCACCACGCCGCCCCGCGGCTTGCCGGCCGGAACAGCCTTGTAGGCATTCACCGAAAAGCCGTCCCGGCTCGTGAGTTTGATCCGCTCGCCCACCGCATAACCTCCGCTGTCGCTGTGATTTGGACAGAACCGTCCAGCCGGCAACAAAGCCAATGCCGCGCCGGTCCGCAAGCCGTGTCACGAGGCAGTGAAGGCCGTGGGCAAAACAAAAGGCGCCCGGTAGGGGCGCCTTTGGCGATACGTCGCAACAGGCGTTGCTTACTTGGTCTGGCCGCGAGCCAGCGTCAGGATCTCGTCGCGCATGATGCCGATATCGGCGAGCTGGCGATTGTCGAGCCGGTTGAGCTCCTTGACGGTGCGCTGGTAGGTGGCGAACTGGTTGAGCTTGCGCAAAATGGTCATTTTCGTGTCCCCTTTCCTTACCCGCTAAAGATGGGGAGGCACCGGCCGGACGAGCAGGCCGGGTTTGGGCAAACGAGCCATGCAACGGGGGCAGGGGCCCGACGATTGTTAGCCGTATGCATGACTGCAGGGAGCCGCTCGATGGATGAATTCCAGCACTTCGTCGAAGCCCAGGCGCCGGTCATTTCCCGGGTCGAGGCCGAGCTCGCCGCCGGGCGCAAGGCCACGCACTGGATGTGGTTCGTCTTCCCGCAGCTGGCCGGCCTCGGCGCGAGCGGGATGTCCCGCCGCTATGCCCTCCATTCGCTCGAAGAGGCCCGGCGCTACCTCGACCACCCGTTGCTCGGGCCACGCCTCAGGCACTGCACGGGGCTCGTCAACCGCCTCGAGGGCCACTCCGCCCACGATATCTTCGGCTCACCCGACGACATGAAGTTTCATTCCTCGATGACCCTTTTCGCCCGCGCCGCACCCGGCGAGCCCGCCTTCCGCACCGCCCTCGAGAAATACTTTGGGGGCCGCGAGGATGCCCGGTCCCTCGAACTGATGGGGGTGCGCCATGGCTGAGGCCCCGGCCAGCGATGCCGCGCGCCTCGAGGCGCTCGAAATCCGCGCCGCCTATCAGGAGCGCACCATCGAGGAGCTGAACGCCGTGCTCGCCGAGCAGTGGAAGGAAATCGAGCGGCTCGGGCGCGAGTTGCGCCTCCTGGAAGCGGAGCTGCGCGAGGCGCTCGCCGGACTCGCCGAAACCCCCGGTGAGGAGCCGCCGCCACCGCACTATTGATCGACCTTGGCCGGGCGGGATGGCAGGTCTCCCCTGTCGCCCGGCTGAAGCGGCCGTTCATCCGCCGCTCAGCCACCCCGTGCCAAATCCCTCGCATGCAACGACGCCGCCACCCGGCCGCGGCAACTGTCCCGTTCCTCGAGGGAGATCACGTCCGATGACCCGCACGCTCGTTCTCGCGGTGGTGGCCTTGGCGGCCTCGCCATTCGCCGCGCCCGCCTTTGCCGCCGGCGCGACCGAGCTCGCCCTGCTGGGCAATGCGGGCACGGCGGAAGTCTTTTCCTGCTACGAGCGGCGCTATGACGAGGACCACCTCCAGAGCCACCCCCACCAGAACGTCCGCGGCGTGAAACTCTTCTTCGACAGCTATGTCGACAAGGACTCGGGCGAGCGCATCAACCTCATGTCGCTCGGCTGGAATTTTCGTAAGCTCAAGGCCGAGTTCCAGACCTATGGCGAATGCGCGACCCTCGACGGCGCGCAATCGCTCGGCTGCGGCGCCGACTGCGACGGTGGCCACTTCGATGTCACCGCGGCGGGGGGCGTCGAGACGCTCCTGCTCAAGGTGCCGGACTATGTTCGCATCGACGATCCGACGCTCGCAGACTCGGACGACCCCAGCGTTTTGCCGAAGGGCGCGGCGCTCGGCAGCGACGACAAGGAATTCCGCCTCGCCAAGGTAGACCTCAAGGAGTGCCGCTCGCTGATGAACGGCGACCAGGTCACGGCGATCTTCGGCTCGAAGACGGCAAGCGCCAGATGAGGCCCGATCGGCGCGGTGCGCTGCTCCGTCTCGCGACCGCCCTCTCGGCAGGGCTTGCCGCCTTTCGCGCCAGCGCCGCCGAAGAACCGGCCGCGGCCCTCTCGACCGGCGCCGCGCCGGTGGGCGTGCCGAGGGTCGTCTATCACCTTGCCGATGCCGCCAAAGTGAACTTTGTCCTCGGCAACATCGCCAACCATTTTCGCGGCATGGGTGGCCCCGACAAGGTCCACATCGAGCTCGTGGTGCACGGGCCGGCGCTCGCCGCCTTCGACGCCGCCCGCGCCAACCCGCTCCTCGCCCGCACCGTCGCCGCGCTCCTTTCGCAGGGGCTCGGGCTCGGCGCCTGCGGCAACACGCTCGATGCGCAGCAGATGGGGGTGGGCGACCTCCTGCCGGGTTTTTCGCGCGTGGATGAAGGCGGCGTCGTCCGTCTCGCCCGGCGCCAGGCCGAGGGCTACGCCTACATCCGGCCCTGAGTTTCGAGGCCGGGCCGCCGCCCGGCCTCGGGTGCTACCAGGTCCGCTTGTCGAAGGGCGAGCGCTCCGGCGGGATGCCGAGCGTCGTCCACACATTGTCCTGCGGCACGTGGCCCAGCCAGTTCCGGGCGTCCTCCATGTCCCAGACCGAGCCGGTATTGGCCGACATGCCGTTGACCACGATCGCCGGCTCGGGCCAGCGGCTCGCGTCGGCCGTCAGCGCCGCCTCGAATTCCTTGACGAGGTCGCGGTTGGAGAGCCACATGCCGCGGAACCAGACGAGGTCGCGCTGCGCCTCGTCGGCCGGTTGCACCATTCCGCCGCCGCTGCCCGAGCCGCCGCCCGCCGCATTGATCTGGCTCGGGTGACCATCGCCCCTCAGGCACCAGCCGATGCGGATCGCAACGCCGGTGAAGCTCGGATCGGCCAGCGCCTTGGCCCTGAGCAGCCGTTCGCCCACGAGCTTGGAGCCGCCATACATGTTGGGCTGGCGGTAGGCGCCGCCGGCGAAGAATCGGGTCCCGGGCAGGGGCGGGGTGCGCCCCGAGAGCGGCGCAAACCGGGCCCAGTCGAGGTCCTTGTACTGCCCCATCACATGGTTGGAGGAGGCAAAGACGAAGCGGCAGCCGCTCCGCTTGGCGCGCGCCAGGAGGTTGGCGGTCATGTCGATGGCGGCGACCGTGTCGTCCCAGCTGCCGTCGGGCGCCGGGTTCTTCACCGCAAAATGCGCAACCCCGTCCGCGTCTTCGACGGCTGCCTGCCAGCGGCGATCATGCCCGTCGCCGAGATCGGCGACGACCTGCTTCACCTTTGGCGAATCGAACGGCGCCCCGCTCATCGGTTTGACGTCGAGGCAATAGACGGTCTCGCACCAGTCGCGCGTGACGAGATGCGCGACGAGCTTGCTGCCGAGATTGCCGCCGGCGCCGGTCACCAGAACTTTTGCGGGGGCGGTGGTGGGCACTTCTCAATTCCTCCCATGAAAACGGGCGGGAATTGATCAGTGTTGAGTGGCTTTGACAAGCCGCCATGCGCGGGACCGGCCGCCGGCAAGGGGGAGCTCAGAAGAGCCGCGAGAGCGCGTCGAGATCGGGCAACTGATCCCCCGCCTGTGCCGGCTTGCTTCCCACGCTCGCGGCCGCGGCGTCGCCGACATCGGTGACCGACTGCATGCCGAACCAGAGCGCCATCATCAGGCAGACGATCATGGCGGCCCCGACCAGCGTCCAGTTGCCGCCGCGGCCCATGGTGCGCGCCGGCCAGAGCACGATCTTGAGGATCGGCAGACCTAGGGTCAGCACAAGCAGCACAATCTCCATTGGGCCTCCAGCGCCCGAAGAGTGGCGGGCAAAGCTTTCGCAACGGCTCGCCGATTGCCGGCAATTTGAGGGAAGTTGTGCCCCTCCGTGCGGCGAACCTCACCTCGGGAGCACTCACCTCAGGACCTCACCCTGAGCTTGTCGAAGGGCGAGGTCCGGGCCCCTTGGGAGCGGCCGGCGGCAGCCGGTCGGCGAGGCGCTCGCCCGCCGCAGCCCCGCCATGAGCGAACCGTTATGGAAACGTTCTCGCTTTCGGCCTATGTAGCCCCAATGAAACTTGCTTCCTTCGATGCCGTCATCTTCGACATGGACGGCACCCTCCTCGACACCGAAATGGTTTTCCGCACCGTGGTCTTCGACGTGGCGGGCGAGCTCGGCTACGAGATGACCGATGCCGTGCACCTCGCCATGGTCGGCTCCTCGCACGAGGTCTCCAACCGGCTGCTGGTCGAAGCCTATGGCGTGAGCTTCCCCTACGCCATGTTCGACCAGAAGTGCCGCGAGGTGATGAGCACCCGCCTCGCCGAGACCGTGCCGGTCAAGCACGGCGCAACCGAATTGCTGATGGATCTCAAGGCCCGCTCGATCCCGGCGGCGGTTGCGACCTCGTCGCGCGCCGCCCACGCCTTCGGCCATCTCGGCCGGGCCGGGCTCCTCGACATGTTCAGGACGATCGTGACCCGGGACGACGTGGTGCACCCAAAACCGCACCCTGAGCCCTACCTCACCGCCGCCCAAAGGCTCGGGGTCGCGGCCGGGCGGTGCCTTGCCGTCGAGGATTCCCATTCGGGCGTCCGCGCCGCGCACGCCGCCGGCATGCAGACCATCATGGTCCCCGACCTCGTCCGGCCGACGGCCGAGATCGCGGGCCTCTGCGTCGGCGTGGTCAAGAGCCTCGCCGAGCTGCACGCCGCGGTGCTGCCGGCGCGGGCGACCGCCTGATCAGGCGCGCCTCAGCAGCACCTGGTCGCTGAACGCCGCCGATTCGATTTCGTCCACCCGCCAGCCCGCCGCTTTGGCCAGCGCCGAAAACCGCTCGGCGCCGCGCGGGATGATGGGAAAAAGGCTTCGCCGCCGGAACAGCAGCGTCGCCGGGTCGGCGCGCGTCACCGAGCCCGCAACGATCGTGTCCGCCGGCGCCGATTTGGCGAGCGTGCCGAGGACGCCGGTGATCTCGCCGTCTTCGCCATATTCGAAAAGCCCGCCCTCCGAGGAGACGGCGACGATGGCCCGCCGGGCCGCGAGGTCGGCGGCCATCCGCTCGAGCGTTTCGCGGTCGCTCCAGTTCCAGGGAACGTGGCGGAGCTCGGCGTCCACCCCGGCGAGGGGGCCGTCCGCGCCACTCAGCGCGGCGCGCGCCGCCCGCCCGAATGCCGGGCCGGCCCCATCGATATCGAGCACGTCGATGACGATGGGGCGGCCGGCGAGACTGGCCGGATGGTCGCGCCGGAGCAGGATCAGCGCGTTGAGGCTGTCCATCGCGGGGCCACCGGCGATGTTGAGGAAGCGAAGTGGCCGGTCCGCATCGGCCTCGAGCAGCGGGGCGAGGCCCCGGGCCAAGAGCGTTGCGACCTGGCCGAGGCGCAGCCGCAGCGATCGGGCCGGCAGCGTCTCGACGATGCGCCGGTCGATGTCGTTGTCGAGCGGCGGCACGAGGTTCGGCGCCCCGAGCTTCAAAAGGTAGGTGGTGAGGGCCGGCAGGTACCCGGAGGCGCGCGCGTTCGCCATGGCGCGGATGAGGTAGGAGTTGCCGCCGGCGAGCCGCAGGAAGAGGCCCGTCAGCCATTGTGGCACGCGCTGGCGCCGCCTCTCCTCCTCGACGTAGCGCGCAATCGCCTCGGGCAGGGTGGCCGGTCCCAGTTCGGTCGCGAACGCCGGATGGGTGATGTCGATGATCGGCAGCCGCATGCCGTCGGCCGCTCGGGCGAGGAGGGTGGGGGCGCTGGGCGAATCGGTCACGGGGGTTTTCTCCAGTGGCGGTGGGCGCGGCCGCGCTTCACGGCCACTGGCGTCTCAAAATAGCACGCCGCCGCCGACCGATTCCACCCTCTGGCCCCCGACGGGCGCGCGGAAGTGTCGTCCGGGACACTTCGAATCAAACTGATTCGTCTGGATTAGTTGAGCTTTAGCCACACTCCCCGCTTGCCTGTCGAAAACCCTAAATCACTCTGGCATCAGGTCTTTCCGCGCGTTAACGGTGTTTTAAGAGCTGAACGATCATGGTTAAGCGATCGTAAAATTCTGGTTTTCACGCGCCGAGCCTTTGGCTAGGGTGGCGCGCGAACAGACGGAAGAGCTGGGGTCGCCGAGGGCGGCGTCGGGGAAAGCTGGGGTAGATTGGCGCGAACGCTGATCGGTCTTGCCGTACGTACAGCAGCGAGAATGGCGGCGCTTGGCATGGCGGCCGCGGCCATGGCGGTCATGGTCCTGCCAGCCAGCGCCCAGGATGTCGCGCTGGCCGATTTGCCGACCCAGCTCATCGCGCCCGTCGAGGGTAATTCCTTCCTCACCGCAGACCCGGCCGCCGAGGTCGACCAGGCCGCAACGGCAGCGCCCCAGACGTTGACCCCCTCGGTCCTCGCCGCCTACATCGCCAAGCAGGAAGCCCGCAAAGGCTTTGACATTTTCGGCCAGGCGCCCCAGCCGCAGCTGACGAGCGCGCTGCTTTCGGCCTACGCCGCCACGCACTACCAGCCGCGCAACGCCGCGCTGGGCGCGATCGACGCCTTCGCCTCGCCCGCCGTCGCCTTGGCCACGACCTTCTCCGCCGAGGACGAGGACAACATGGCCGCCGCGGCGGCGACCCCCTCGATCACCGACGATATCCTGGCCCGCTACGCGTCGCACAACTTCGTGCCGACCGAGCGCAAGGTGCAGCACGCGGCGGCCGAAAAGAATTGCCTGACCAAGGCGATCTACCACGAAGCGCGCGGCGAGAGCCTCGATGGCCAGTGGGCGGTGGCCAACGTCATCATCAACCGCGCCATGAGCAAGCGCTTCCCCTCGACGATGTGCGGGGTCGTCTACCAGAACGCCGATCAGGGCCTCTATCGCTGCCAGTTCAGCTTTGCCTGCGACGGGCGGCCCGAGCTCGAACGCGAGCGCCGTGCCTGGATGAAGGCGAATGAGATCGCCGCTGCCGCCTACGCCGAATTCCAGCACGGGCAACGGCCCGGCGTCCTTCCCGATGACGCGCTCTACTACCATACGACGAGCGTGTCGACGAACTGGGGCTATCGACGCGTGGCGCGAATCGGCTCCCACGTCTTCTTCTCGCCGATGTGACCGGCAGGGCAGGCGGTCGCCGCCTGCGGTAATCGGTGACGAGCGGCTCAACGGCCGCTCTTTTGACTTTCCTGCCGGGCTGAACGCGCGCGACCCTCCCGGATCGCGTGTTGCCCTGAGCTACTCCGCCGCCGCCAGCCGCGCCGGGGCAATCTCGGCTGCGGCGTCGCCGAATTTCTCGAAATTGCGGGCGAACAGCCCGAGCAGCGTTTGCGCCTGCCGGTCATAGGCGGCGGGATCGGCCCAGCTCTTCCGTGGGTCGAGCAGGGCGGGATCGACTCCTCCGACGGCTTCCGGCACGGCAAGGCCGAATGCCGGATCGATCCGCACCGGCGCGCCGTCGAGGACGCCCGACAGCGCGGCCTCGAGCAGCCGGCGCGTCGAGGCGATGTCGATCCGCCTGCCCGTGCCGTAAGGGCCGCCCGTCCACCCGGTATTGAGAAGGAACGTCCGCGCGCCGCTCGCCGCGAGGCGCCTCGCGAGCAGCCGGCCATAGACCGTCGGGTGGAGCGGCATGAACGGGGCGCCGAAACAGGCCGAGAACGTCGCCTGCGGCTCGGTCACGCCGCGCTCGGTCCCGGCAACCTTGGCCGTATACCCGGAGAGGAAGTGATAGACCGCCTGTTCCGGCGTGAGGCGGGCGATCGGTGGCAGCACGCCAAAGGCATCGGCGGTGAGCAGCACAACGGTCCGGGGCGTCGCGCCCACCCCACCCGCCGCGACGGCCGGCAGCGTCTCGAGCGGATAGGCGGCGCGCGTGTTCTCGGTCAGCGACGCATCGTCGAAATCGGGCTCTCCCTTCGCATTGAGCACGACGTTTTCGAGCACGGTGCCGAAGCTGCGCGAAGCGCGGTAGATTTGGGGCTCCGCCGTGTCGCTGAGCCGGATCGTCTTGGCGTAGCACCCGCCTTCGAGGTTGAAGACGCCTTCGGCCGTCCAGCCGTGCTCGTCATCCCCGATCAGTCGCCGCGCGGGATCGTTGGAGAGGGTGGTCTTGCCCGTGCCCGAAAGGCCGAAGAACAGCGCGACGTCGCCGGCCGGCCCGATATTGGCCGAGCAGTGCATGGGGAGGACATCGTCGAACGGGGCGTGAAAACTGAAGAGCGAAAAGACGCTCTTCTTTATTTCGCCCGCGTAGGCGGTGCCGCCGATCAGCACGAGGTGCCGCGCCATGTCGAGCGCGATCACCGTCTCGGAGCGCGTGCCGTGCCGGCCGGGATCCGCCTTGAAGCTCGGGAGGTGGAGGATCGTCACCTCGCGGCCGCCGGCCGCGCCGGGCGCCCCCTCGCGGATCAGGAGGTTTCGAATGAAGAGCGCATGCCAGGCGGTCTCCGCAATGACCGTGACGCGCATCTGCCGCGCCGGATCGGCCCCGGCGAACAGCTCCTGCACGAAGAGCGGCCTCCCCCGCAGCGCGGCCCGGAAGTCGGAGAGGAGGGCGGCAAAATGCGCCGGCGCCATCGCCTGGCTGTTGTCCCACCACACGGCGTCCTCGGTCGCCGCCTCGCGCACGATGAACTTGTCCTTCGCCGAGCGGCCGGTGAAACCCCCGGTGCGGGTCGTCAGCGCCCCGTCGGCGCTGAGCTCCGCCTCGCCCGCGCGCAGCGCCTGCGCCACGAGCTCGCGCGTCGTGCCGTTACGCGCAATGGGGCCCGCCTGAGCCAGGATTTCGGCGCGCAGTTGCGCGTGATCGAAGGCCAGCATCATTGCCTCTTTTCGGAGAAATTGCTTGCACCATGCGGCAAGAACGCCCAAATCCTAGGCAAAGGGCAGCGCTGGGAGCCATCTGGCAATGCGTCTTACGACCTAAGTCGAACGCCTCCGGGCAGCCGGTGGGGCGCCGTTGGGCGGTGGCGAGGTCATACTTTGTGCGCATTTGGGGGGCCCAAACGTGACCGCCTCTGCGCGAATTCGGGCTTTTTCGCACCTCTGGGCAACAGTCTGGGAAAGGATCATTGATGCCGAAGATCGCCCTGGTGGACGATGACCGCAACATTCTGACCTCGGTGTCGCTGACGCTCGAGGCGGAAGGGTACACGGTCTCCACCTACACCGACGGTGCTTCGGGGCTCGAGGGCCTGACCGCCGACCGGCCGGACCTGGCGATCCTCGACATCAAGATGCCGCGCATGGACGGCATGGAGCTGCTGCGCCGCCTCAGGCAGAAATCCGACGTCCCGGTGATCTTCCTCACCTCCAAGGACGAGGAGATCGACGAGCTTTTCGGCCTCAAGATGGGCGCCGACGACTTCATCACCAAGCCGTTCAGCCAGCGCCTGCTGGTCGAGCGGGTCAAGGCGATTCTCCGCCGCTCGGCGCCGCGCGACGCCACGGGCCTGCCCGGTGCAGCCGAACCGGCCCCCGGCAAGGCGCTGATCGAGCGCGGCAATCTCGTCATGGACGAGGAGCGTCACACCTGCACCTGGAAAGGCCAGCGCGTGACCTTGACCGTCACGGAATTCCTGATCCTTCAGGCCCTGGCGCTGCGCCCCGGGGTGGTCAAAAGCCGCAACGCCCTGATGGATGCGGCCTACGACGATCAGGTCTATGTTGACGATCGCACGATCGACAGCCACATCAAGCGCCTGCGCAAGAAGTTCAAGGCCGTCGACGACGATTTCGAGATGATCGAGACGCTTTATGGCGTCGGCTATCGCTTCAAGGAGCAGTAGCCGGGAACTCGGAAGGGCCGACGCGTGGCCGTAACCGAACACCAGATCGAGGCGCTGGAGAAAGCCTCGGCGATGGGCCGCGCCGGGGCGCTGCGCCGCTTCGGCACCGGTATGGGCCGGCGCCTGCTATGGCTCGTCGACGGCATCCGCCGGCTTCTCGCGCTGACGATATTTGCGAGCCTGACGCGGCGCATCGTTTTCCTCAATCTCGTCGGCCTCGCCGTCCTCATCGTCGGCATCCTCTACCTCAACCAGTGGCGCGCCGGGCTGATCGACGCCCGCGTGCAATCGCTGCGCGTCCAGGGCGAGATCATCGCCGCGGCGATCGCCGCCTCGGCGACCGTCGACAGCGACGTCATCCAGGTCAATCCGGACCGGCTGCTGCAGCTCCAGTCGGGCGACAACGTCTCCCCGCTCTCCTTCTACGATCCGGCGCTCGAGTTCCCGATCAATCCGGAACAGGTGGCCCCCCTGCTGCGGAACCTCGTGACCCCCACCGGCACGCGCGCCCGCATATACGACCAGGACGGGCTGATGATCCTCGACAGCGCCAACATCTATGCGCGCGGCGAGGTGCTGCGGCAGCTCAATCCACGCCAGCCGGCGACCGAGGCGAGCAACCCCGTCGCCGACTGGTGGAACAACCTGATGCGCTGGGTGCCGGGCGACGATTACCCGCTTTACAAGGACTATGGGGCCGACGAAGGCAAGCGCTACCCCGAGGTGGACGCGGCGCTGACCGGCCAGCCCGCCGACGTGGTGCGCGTCGATGATCACGGCAAGCTCGTGGTGTCGGTCGCCGTGCCCGTGCAGCGGCTGCGCGCCACGGTCGGGGCCCTGCTGCTGTCGACGGCACCGGGCGAAATCGATTCGATCGTTTCGGCCGAGCGCTGGGGGATCGTGCGCATCGGCCTCGTCGCGGCGGGCGTCATCATCCTGCTCTCGCTCTTTCTCGCCGGCACCATCGCCGGCCCGATGCGGCGCCTTTCGGCCGCGGCCGAAAAGGTCCAGTCCTCGATGTCGACGCGCGCCGAAATCCCCGATTTTACCGCCCGGCGCGATGAGATCGGCCACCTCTCGCGCGCCCTGCGCTCGATGACCTCGGCCCTCTACAACCGCATCGAGGGGATCGAGCGGTTTGCCGCCGACGTAGCGCATGAGCTCAAAAATCCCCTGACCTCGCTCAAGAGCGCCGTCGAAACGCTGCCGCTCGCCAAGAAGCCCGAGGATCAGGAGCGGCTGAGCGCCATCATC